>DATGOD010000131.1:0-32214 GCA_035306305.1 Flavobacterium sp. | reverse complement strand
ACTTTGGTAATGGTTTCGGATGTATTTTCGTGCGTTTTTTGATTTGCTGTATTTTCGTTTAACGAATCTTCGTAATTTTCTTCGTTATTCATTGTTTTTGTGTTGTTTGCGGTTGAGTAATTTTATTGGTTGTTTTTTTTTTGAACTGTTGCAATTTTTGCAACAGTTGAAATACACTATCCGTTTTCGGACTGAAGCATAATCAATTTGCTTTCCATTATTTAATATTTTTAATCTTTATTTTATCCATTCAATATCCAAAACATCTCGCAAACGGTTTAGGCTTCTCTGGGATATTAACTTAAACGCAAGTTCAATAAATGCGTATCTAATTATTAAAATTTGACCAATTACAACCAAAACCATAATCAGAGAAAATTCTTCTTGTTTGGTTATCAATAATATTAAAAATCCAATAATTGGAAACAGTAGAAAAATACTCATAAAAAAGCGAAACACTTTATGAATTTCTACTTTCACTTGTCCTTTTTCTTCATCAATTATGCCTGACATTACACAAAACGCACCATTTTCAATTTTAGAAGATATTAATCTAAACTTATTCTTTTCTACTTTACCAACAAAAGATTTATCGGTTGATATAGAAACCAAACGGTCTGATTTTTCGGTTCGTCGATTTAACCTTTCTAATGTTTCTTCCTGATTACCTACAAGTTGAAAATTCAATATTTTGGTTGGAAATATCTTCATCAATTCTATAAATATAATTTTATGCTTTTTTCTCCAACAATTCTTCTTCTATATCCAATTCCACTTTTAGGTTTTCGATGATAAACTCTTGGCGGTCGGGTGTATTTTTGCCCATATAAAATTCCAACAATTGTTCGATAGACATGGATTTGTCGAGCATGACAGGGTCTAAACGAATATCTTCGCCGATAAAATTTTTAAACTCGTCGGGCGAAATTTCTCCCAAACCTTTAAATCGGGTAATTTCCGGTTTTGGTTTCAGCTCTTCAATCGCGGCAATGCGTTCTTCTTCCGAGTAACAGTAAATGGTTTTCTTTTTGTTGCGTACGCGAAACAACGGCGTTTGCAAGATATACAAATGTCCTTCCTTGATTAATTCCGGAAAAAATTGCAAGAAAAATGTGATTAACAACAAACGAATGTGCATGCCGTCCACATCGGCATCCGTAGCAATCACGATATTGTTGTAACGCAAATTTTCATAATCTTCTTCGATATTCAAAGCGGCTTGCAACAAGTTGAATTCCTCATTTTCATACACGATTTTCTTCGTCATTCCGTATGTATTCAACGGTTTTCCACGCAAACTAAAAACAGCTTGTGTGTTCACATTTCGCGATTTCGTAATGGAACCCGAAGCCGAATCTCCCTCGGTAATAAACAAAGTAGATTCTAAATATCTCGGGTCTTTGATTTGGGTAAAATGAACCCGACAATCCCGCAATTTTTTGTTGTGCAAACTTGCTTTTTTGGCTCTTTCTTTTGCCAATTTTCTGATTCCGGATAATTCTTTTCGTTCGCGTTCTGCTTGTAATATTTTACGTAACAAAGCATCGGCAACCTCTTGATTTTGATGTAGATAATTATCTAGATTTGTTTTGATAAAATCAGTAACATAAGTTCGCACGGTTGGCAAATCCGGTCCCATATCGGTCGAACCTAATTTGGTTTTGGTCTGCGATTCAAACACCGGTTCTTCGACCTTGACAGATATTGCTCCTATGATGGATTTCCGAATGTCTGAAGCTTCGAAATTTTTATTGTAAAATTCTTTCACTGTCCGTACAATTCCTTCTCGAAAAGCCGATAAATGCGTTCCGCCTTGTGTGGTATTTTGTCCGTTTACGAAAGAATAATATTGTTCAGAATATTGTGTTTTGCTGTGCGTAAGTGCTATTTCAATATCATTGCCCGTCAAATGTATAATCGGATAAAGCGTTTCTTCTGCATCGACATTTTCGGTTAGCAAATCCTTCAATCCGTTTTCGGAATAGTATTTTTCACCGTTAAAAACTATGGTTAAACCTCTATTGAGATAGCAATAGTTTTTGAGCATTCGCTCGATATATTCCTTGCGATATTTGTAATTTTTGAAAATCGTTTCATCGGCAACAAAGGTTACTTTTGTTCCTCGACGGCGAGAAGTTTCGACAACTTCTTCCTCTTGGGTAAGATTTCCTTTGGCAAATTCGGCTCCTTTCAATTGTCCGTCGCGCACCGCCTCTACCCGAAAATACGAAGAAAGTGCGTTCACAGCTTTCGTCCCAACACCATTCAACCCAACAGATTTTTTAAAGGCTTTTGAATCGTATTTCCCTCCGGTATTCATTTTAGAGACCACATCAACGACTTTGCCCAACGGAATGCCACGACCGTAATCACGCACCGTAACTTGCTTATCGCGAAGGGTTACCTCAATGGTTTTTCCTGCTCCCATCACAAATTCGTCGATACTGTTGTCAATCACTTCTTTGATTAAAATATAAATACCGTCATCGGGCGATGATCCGTCACCTAATTTCCCGATATACATTCCCGGACGCATCCGAATATGTTCTTTCCAATCTAATGAGCGTATGTTGTCTTCAGTATATTGCGAGGTATTTTCTGACATAAATTTTCTTTTGGGCTAATTTAGTGCTTTTTAACGAAATCTGAAAATAAAAAACAACAGAAAAACCTATTGATAATGGTAAAATATTCCGAAGTCGAATAAGGTAAACAAAGCTGCTTTTTGATTCTCCGATTTCAAGACATTATTCGCCCAAGTATTACAAGTTTTAAACAGATGGTAACTACCTTTAGCTTCATAGAACACATCGTTTTGTCCGTAGTTTTGATTTGTTTCTATCAATCTAAATTGATTGTCTTTTTGGTCGAAAGTATCAGCAACATATTGACACATTTTCAGATAATTTTCTCGCGATATTCGGATAGCTACACAGTTTTCGTTTTCGGCCATTTGTCGGTAATATGTTACGTGCATGGCAGATTCGCTCAAACCGGTTACGGCACGAAAAGCAGTATTGAATTTTAAATCTTTCCATTCGGGCGTATTCAAATAAAATCCTTTGTCGCCCCAACCCAATGCCACCCAGCTCGGATGTTGTATCTGCGACGGCGTATCGTTGGTATGTAAATAACGACTCCAATCAAACGTTTCGGAAACATACGGAAAAACCAAATCGGTGTGTACGCCGTTCGTCCGTATATAAATCGTCATTTCCGGATTGTCATCTTCTTGATTATTTACAGGAATCAAAGCAAGCAAGAGCGTAATTAACACATACGCTACCGGCATCCCTATCAAAATTCCCAACCATTTGAATAATCTTTTCATTAGCCTAATTTTTATTTTATGGTCGAAAATACAAATAAAATTCCTTTTAATCCAAATAATCTTAGATTCAGAAACTAAGATAAACAATTGAAAAATCGTATATTTGTAGCTTTGACTTTTATATGCAAAAATTGGAAGATACAATTGAAGTTTACGGTGCCAGAGAGCACAATTTAAAAAATATCAGCGTAAGTATTCCTCGAGAAAAACTCGTGGTTATCACAGGACTTTCTGGTTCGGGAAAATCCTCTTTGGCATTCGATACTATTTATGCTGAAGGTCAGCGGCGATATATCGAAACATTTACCTCGTATGCCCGGCAATTTCTCGGCGGTTTAGAACGCCCAGATGTGGATAAAATAGACGGATTATCGCCCGTTATTGCCATCGAGCAGAAAACCACCAATAAAAGTCCGCGTTCGACAGTCGGAACGGTTACAGAAATCTATGATTTTGTCCGATTGTTATTTGCTCGTGCAGGCGAAGCGTATAGTTATGTTACTGGCGAAAAAATGGTTAGTTATTCAGATGAACAAATCATCGAATTGATTATGCAAGAATATGATAATCAACGCATAAACATATTAGCTCCTGTCGTTAGAGGACGAAAAGGTCATTACCGCGAATTGTTTGAACAAATTGCCAAACAAGGTTTTGTAAAAGTACGCATCGATGGCGAAATTACCGACATCACTCGTGGCATGAAAGTGGATAGATACAAAACCCACGATATTGAAATTGTTATTGACCGTTTACAAATTAAAAACAACGAAGAAACCACAAAAAGACTTAGCGAAACCATCAAAACTGCGATGGATTTTGGCAATAATATTCTCATGCTGGTTCCGCACGAAGGTAACGCAAATCGTTATTTCAGTAGAGATTTGATGTGTCCGACATCCGGAATTTCTTATCCTGTGCCGGAGCCAAATAGTTTCTCATTTAATTCGCCAAAAGGTGCTTGCCCAAAATGCAACGGATTGGGAGTAGTCAACGAAATTAACCTCAACAAAATCATTCCCGACGATAAAATATCTATCAAAAAAGGTGGTTTTGCTCCGCTCGGGGAACAAAAAAGCAGTTGGATTTTTAAACAATTGGAAATTATCGGGCAAAAATTCGATTTCAAACTGAGTGATTCCATTGCCGATATTCCAGACGAAGCCATGCAAATTATCCTTTACGGTGGCAAAGAAAGCTTTTCTGTAAAATCTGAAATTTTGGGCATTACCAAAGATTATAAAATTGATTTTGAAGGCATTGCTAATTTCATCACAAGCCAATACGAAAATTCTGAATCGAGATCAATCAAACGTTGGGCAAAAGATTTCATGGACGAAAAAAATTGTCCGGAATGCCACGGAAGCCGATTGCGAAAAGAATCGTTATATTTCAAAATCGGTAACAAAAATATCGCCGATATTGTGGATATGGATTTAGAATCTTTACAAGAATGGTTTATCAATATTCCTAAAAAACTCAATAAAAAACAAACCGAAATCGCTCGGGAAATTCTCAAAGAAATTACCGCCCGATTGTCGTTTTTGCTCGATGTTGGATTGAATTATTTGTCGCTCAATCGCAGTTCGCGTTCATTGTCGGGTGGCGAAGCTCAACGCATCAGGTTGGCAACACAAATCGGTTCGCAACTTGTTGGCGTACTGTATATTCTCGACGAACCCAGCATTGGTTTACATCAACGGGATAATGAAAAGTTGATTCAATCATTAGAACAATTACGTGATATTGGCAACTCGGTTTTGGTGGTTGAACACGACCAAGACATGATTGAATGTGCCGATTATGTCATCGATATAGGTCCACGAGCAGGGCGAAATGGTGGCGAAATCATCAGTGCCGGAACACCAAAAGAATTAATGAAATCAGATACGCTCACCGCAGATTATCTCAACGGAAAAAGAAAAATAGACATTCCGGAAAAACGTCGTACCGGAAACGGAAATACGTTGAAACTAACCGGTGCAAAAGGTAATAATCTCAAAAATGTTACGGCAACTTTTCCGCTCGGTACATTGATTTGTGTAACAGGTGTTTCAGGTTCAGGAAAATCTACCTTGATTAATGAAACGCTTTATCCAGTACTGAACAAACATTTTTTCAAAGCAGTCAAAGAACCGCTGGAATACAAAAAAATAGAAGGTCTGGAACATATCGACAAAGTGATTGGTATCGACCAAAGTCCTATCGGGCGAACACCTCGCTCGAATCCGGCGACTTATACCGATGTGTTCACAGAAATCCGTAGCTTGTTTGCCAAAGTTCCAGAAGCTTCTATTCGAGGTTATAAACCAGGACGATTTAGTTTTAACGTAAAGGGCGGACGTTGCGAGACTTGCGAAGGTTCTGGTTTGAGAACTATCGAAATGGGATTTTTACCGGATATTTATGTCGAATGTGAAACTTGCCAAGGAAAACGTTTTAACAGAGAAACACTCGAAATCCGATACAAAGGCAAGTCTATTGCTGATGTGCTTGCCATGACAATTAACGAGTCGGTAGAGTTTTTTGAAAGTATTCCGAAAATATACCGAAAACTCAAAACCATTCAGGATGTTGGTTTGGGATACATCACGCTTGGTCAGCAAAGTACAACGCTTTCTGGCGGCGAAGCTCAACGCATCAAATTGGCATCAGAATTATCCAAAAAAGATACCGGAAACACTTTTTATATTTTGGACGAACCTACAACAGGTTTGCATTTTGAAGATATTAAAGTGTTGATGGAAGTAATTCAAAAATTGGTAGATAAAGGAAATACGGTATTAATTATTGAACATAATCTGGATGTTATCAAAATGGCAGATTATCTGATAGATATAGGTCCGGAAGGCGGAAGAAAAGGCGGGAAAATTGTCGCAGAAGGCACACCAGAAGAAGTTTCTTTGAACAAAGATAGCCATACTTCCAAATTTTTGCGTAAATTGCTATAAGTTACATTTTAAATATGGAAAATAACAACGAAGAAAAAATTAAGGAAAGTCTTCAGCAAAAAACCTGGAGCGAAATAAAATCTAACGATTCTTGGGCGATTTTTAAAATTATGTCTGAGTTTGTAAATGGCTATGAATCAATGGCACGTATTGGTCCGTCAATTTCAATATTTGGGTCGGCACGAACCAATCCGGAAGACAAATATTATCTGTTGGCACAAGAAATTGCCTACAAAATCAGTCAGCAAGGATTTGGTGTAATTACCGGTGGAGGTCCCGGAATTATGGAAGCTGGGAACAAAGGTGCTCATTTGGGTGGCGGAATTTCAGTTGGATTGAATATTCAATTGCCTTTTGAGCAACATTTTAATCCGTATATCGATGGCGATAAAAACCTGCAATTTGATTACTTTTTTGTACGAAAAGTAATGTTTGTCAAATATTCGCAAGGATTTGTAGTTATGCCTGGTGGTTTTGGTACACTCGACGAATTGTTTGAAGCCATCACACTAATTCAAACCAACAAAACCGGAAAATTCCCGATTATTTTGGTCGGTAGCGAGTTTTGGAGTGGATTAATTGATTGGTTTAAAGCTGTTTTGCGAGACAAATATGCAACCATTTCTCCAGAAGATATGGACTTGATTAAACTGGTTGATACTTCCGACGAAGTGATTGAAATCATCAATTCGTTTTATAAGAAATATCATCTTAGTCCGAATTTTTAATAGCAAAACGCCCGAAGATATTTCCGGGCGTTTTTTGTTTTATTCGCAATCTGTTCCCCAACAGCGTTTTTTGATACGCATAATTTCCATGATTTTTTGGGTCAGTTCTTCATCATAAATATATTTGCCAATTCCTACTCTGTAAACTACTCCAATCGTTATTTTTTGTCAATTTTTCTGTCGTTTAAAACTGCAAAACAAAAAGTTTTGTATCGTGTTGAATGGTGTTGTGTGGTCTTCTGTTACGCACTTTAATTTCTCAAATCCGTTTTCTAATTCAGTGGTCAAAGTTTGCTCGTTATATTGTTTTATGTCCAATCCGCTACATTTTTTTGGTCCGTTCGTTGAGAATGTTCCGATGGTCATATAACCCTTGACGTGGTTTCTGGCAATGTCAAGGTATTTTGAAACTTGTTCGCCTGTTGTCAGAAAATGGAATGTTGCTCTGTCGTGCCAAATGTCGTAATTGGTTGTTGGCTTAAATTCTGTAATATCACTTACCACCCAATTTACTTTTTCGGCTTTGTCTCCCAATCGTTTTTTGGCTTTGTCAAGTGCATTTTTTGAAATGTCAAGCACTGTAATATTTTCGTAACCCTCGTCAAGTAAATAGTCCACAAGTTTACTTTCTCCACCGCCAACATCAATAATATTTGCCGTTTTAGGCAACCCAAACGAATGAATAAAGTCTAATGAAGTTTGGGGAATTTCTTGTGTCCAACTTACTTCATTCGGTTGTTTGGTTGTATAGATATTGTTCCAATGCTCAATACGTTCTTTATTATTTGTATTCATTTCTTTTATAAAATTATTCTGTTTTGTGTAGATGATTGTTGATAAAATCTTCCAATTCTGCTCCGTGTAAATTGATGGCAATAATTTTACCTTGCTCATCTATTATTACATTAAAAGGCAAACCCTCAATGGCGTAATCTTTTGCAACAGGACTTCTCCAAAACATCAGGTCGCTTACCTGCAACCAATTTATTTTAAAGCGGTCTATATTTTTTTGCCAATTTTCTTTGCTCTTGTCTAGTGAAACGCCCAAAATTTCAAATTCCCCTGCTTTTACTTTATCGCTGTGTTTGTCATAAATGGCTTTTAGTTCGGGCTGTTCTTTTACGCAAGGGGCACACCAAGTCGCCCAAAAGTCTATCAGCACTAATTTCCCTTTCAAGGACGAAAGCGTTACCGTATTTCCGTTAAGTGTTGGCAACGAAATTTCGGGTGCAGTTTGCCCGATTTTTAAAACTTCGTTTTGAGCATAAACACCATTTGCTATAATAAGAGCAACAAAAAATAAAATAATTTTCTTCATAATTATTCATTTATTGGATAATCTTTGTCTAACCAATCTACTTTTATATTTTTCGGCAGATTGAGCAATTTCGCATTTTTGAAGCCCATATCTTGAAGAACGGTAAATGCAGGTCTGATGTTAGGACATTTGTCAAAAGGACAGCAACCGCAATAAATAATCACTTCTTTATCTTTCGGAACATTTTTGAGATAACTTTTCAGCTTTTTTATATTCTCCTGTTCGTGAGTAGCACCTATATCAACAGAGCCTTTGATAACGGCATCGGGTCCTACCGATAATATCAATAAGTTGTCGGTTTGATTTTGGCTGATTTTAGAAGCAAGTGTTGCAGGTTCTAATAGTTGGTTACTGTTCCAAGGTTCTTGGTTTTGTTGTGCCAATAATCCGTTGCTGAATGTCAACATTATTGAAATTAAAAAGATGATGTGTCGCATATTTTCTATTTTTATTTATAATCAATCAGTTTTTGTTCATATCCGATAAATGCAAATATGATTGTAAGAAAAAGGATTTTGTAACTATTCATGCTGAACATTATAACGAGAAGAAACGTACTGTTTTACAACTTATGCATATTGCCTACTAAGGTTTCCATAAATTTGCTGATAGGTCCTTTTATCATCATGCCCATCATGGCATTGAATTCTCCTTCAAAAAAAAGTTGTACATCGCTGTTGCCGGCATCTTTTTCGTCTATTTTGGCAGTGAGCGAAAACGGTAATTTACTGCTTGCTGCTCCCAAAACGATTTCGCTGTTGGGCGTTGTTGATTTTTTCAACAATTTGATTTCGGGCATTCCTTGCAATCCGAATATGAAGCAATTTTCATCAACAACTTCAAATTTGGAAATATTTTCGGGCATCAATTTTTCAAAATTTTTGATTTCTGACATGTTTTCAAAAATGTATTGAGCCGAATGATTGACTGTTTTTTTAGAGCTTTCTAATTGCATAATTTTTCGTTTTTATTGGTTCCACTCCGCTGGATTGGTTCGCCAAACTTGCAGCGTTTTTTCGTTTTCTGGCTGGACATATTTTTGCTGAACCGCTTGTTGGATTAATGTTTCGTAATTACTCAAAGTGTAAAGCGTTGTGTCTGATTGTTTAAAATTTTCATCGGCGATTTGAAATCCATAACTGAAAATTGCCGCCATACCGATAATTTCTGCTCCGTTTTCTCGCAAAGCTTCCACGGCTTGCAAACTGCTTTTTCCGGTACTGATAAGGTCTTCGATTACAATTACTTTTTGATTAGGTTCCAAATGGCCTTCGATTTGATTTTTTCGTCCGTGTTTTTTCGGTTCGGGTCTCACATACACAAAAGGTAAATCGAGAGCTTCTGCCACCAAAAGTCCGATTCCTATTGCTCCGGTAGCAACTCCGGCGATAACATCTGGTTTTCCAAATTTTTCTATTATATTTGTAGCAAATTGATTTTGAATATAGCGACGAATTTCAGGATAAGAAAGTGTTATTCTATTATCGCAATAAATAGGTGATTTCCAACCTGATGCCCAAGTAAAAGGTTCGTTTGGACTAAGTTTAATCGCATTGATTTGCAAAAGCAATTCGGCTGTTTTCTGTGCTGTGTTCTCATTAAATATCATAATGCAAATGTATAAAGTTTTTATCAACAACAAACCATTAATTTTAACAGACAGTATCGAAAAAGAAACTGATTTTAAAATTTTCCTGTTAGAGACTGCCGATATTCAAAAAATCATTAAAGGTTTCTATCAAGACAAATATAACAAAGCTATTTTATATCACCCCGATGAAAGCCAATTATACAAAAAATTTAAGGAAAAAATAACGGTTAATAAAGCTGCCGGCGGATTGGTGCTTAATGCAGAAGGCAAAATGCTTTTTATCCACCGAAATGGTAAATGGGATTTGCCTAAAGGTGGTGTCGAAAAAAATGAAGAATTGCCGCAAACAGCCACTCGTGAGGTGGAAGAAGAAACTGGTGCTCGCGAATTAGAAGTCGAACGAAAATTGAAAAAAACGTATCATGTTTTTAAACGAAATGGTGAATATCGGTTGAAAATCACACATTGGTATTTGATGAAAACCAACTATAACGGAACTTTGAATCCGCAAACCGAAGAAGGTATAGACAAAGCAGTGTGGCTGGATAAAGAACAGGCAGAAATTGCCCTGCGAAATTCATACGAAAATATCAAAAGTATTTTTGAAAGCGAGGATATTTTGAATGCTGTTACAAAAAGTGAAATAGCTGATTAATATTAATTCTATCAAAAAACATACTATTATAGAATAGAATAGAAAAGAGTTGAGGCGAACCTCAACTCTTTTTGTATTTTGTTTATTGTTTTATCGTTTGTTGGCAAAGTAGGTATAAACAAAATAAATAAAATGCATAGCTGAAAAGACCAAAGAGAATAGGTATAAAACCATATCGTGTCCGTTTGTGGATCGATGATGAATCAGGGCAACTACAACCAAAACAACACTCAAAATAATATTGATCAAACTCAATACTCTTTTATCTTTCAGAAATGTTTCGGTTGCTGATTTTCGGCTGTGTCGCATTCCGTAGAAATAGTAAACGTCTAAACCTATCAGCATCCAAACGATTAATCGCACCCAAGTGTCTAAGGGTAAAAATGCCATCATGAAAAAGCAAACTAAAACACCTAATACGGGTACAAACGGAACCAATGGCGTACGGAATGCTCGTGGTGCATCTGGCATGGTTTTTCGCATAATCAATACGCCAATACAAACCAAAATAAAGGCGAAAAGCGTCCCGATACTGGTCATCTCTCCTACTACATTGCCGGGAACGAAGGCTGCAAACAAACTCACGAATACCAAGAAAAACATATTGGCTTTGAATGGCGTTTGAAACTTTGGATGAATATTGGAAAAAACTTTAGGTAAAAGTCCGTCCTTACTCATTGAATAAAAAACCCTACTTTGTCCTAACAACAACACCAAGATTACCGAAGCATAGCCCAGCAATATCGCGATGATAATAGCGTTGTTCAGCCAAGGATAAGCCGGTGTAATTAATCCGTTGGCACCCATTTCGCCCATGTTTTGAATAGCAATAGCGACCGGAGCTAAATGACTGCCCGCCTCTGACGATACAAATTCTTTATAATCTACCACGCCGGTCATCACATAAGCAAAGGCTACATATAATACCGTACAAATGACGAGCGAACCTAAAATACCAATTGGCATGGCTTTTTTGGGATTTTTGGTTTCTTGTGCGGCTGTACTCACAGCGTCAAAGCCGATGTAGGCAAAGAACACAATGGCGGCAGCACGGATGATTCCGGAGAAACCAAATTCGCCGAATGTTCCTGTGTTTTCGGGGATAAAAGGCGTGTGATTCTGCGTATCAACATATTTTAATCCGACGAAAATAAACACCAATACAATGGCCACTTTGAGTATTACTATAATAATATTGACGAACGCTGATTCGCTGGTTCCTTTGATCAAAACCAATGACATCAAAACGACAATGAATACAGCAGGAAGATTAAACCAACCGCCTTCAAATGGTGTGGTTAAGAGTTCGGGCGGGAGCTGATAGCCATAGTTTTGCAGCAGGGCATTTAAATATCCAGACCAGCTCGATGCTACAGTAGCTGCACCAACGGCGTATTCGAGCACCAAATCCCATCCGATGACCCAAGCGATAAATTCGCCCATGGTTGCATAAGAATAGGTATAGGCACTACCTGCTACGGGAATCATCGAGGCGAATTCGGCATAACACAAGCCTGCCAACGCACAGCCCAATGCGGCAATAACAAAGGATATCATAATGGATGGTCCTGCGAAGTTTCCGGCTGCCATACCGGTAATGGAAAATAATCCGGCTCCGATGACTGCTCCTACTCCTAAGGCGATTAGCCCCCATGGACCAAAGGTTTTCTTGAGGTTTCCTTCGCCTGTGGCATTGGCTTCGGTTAATAATTCGTTGAGAGGTTTTCTTGAAAAAATACTCATAATGGTTTTATTTTTTAGTTGTTCGTTTTGTTTGTTGTAAATCTTAGTTTCTATTTTTATATCATCTGTTTCGTTTTTCAAGTTTCAGGTTTCAAGTTGGCTGATTGCAGTTGAGATTGACTTCGTCGAAATGACATTCAAATTTTTGCTAATTTACTATTCTTCATCGAGAAAGAAAAATATATAATCAATCCGACGATGAGCCAAATACTGAAATATATCCAATTCCAAATTGTTAATTCTGCCATCATGTACAAACAACAGGTTAATCCGAGTAATGGAATTAGGGATAATTTTTTGCGATATGCCCAAATGGCTAAACCTATTAATCCGACGATAAACAACCACATCGGGATTTTGTGTTGAAACAAAGCCAAGCCAGTGGTGTATTTTTTACTTTCCGAAATGGGTAAATCAATTACTAATTGTTCGTATTGAATCGGATTACTGCTATATATTTCTGATAAAAATTCTTCGGTATCGAAAGCGGTATCATCAGATTGTAAATGATGTTCGTTGAGATACAAAGCTACTTTTTCGGTTTCGTCATGGTCAAGCGAGGTAATCAAAATGGTCGGCTCGCTGATTTGCGGTGTGTTCTTGATAAACTGCCAAGTATGGTCTTTGTTGAAAGTAAAAGACAACGCTGCCGCCACGATTAACATTGCTGGAAAAATATATCGGGCATTGACGTAAGGCGTTCTAAAAGTTCCTCTTGGGATATTTTTGTCTTGCAAAATCAATACGCCGGCACAAACTACCGAAAAGGCAAACAGTGTGCCTATACTACACAAATCTGTTACAGTGGTGAGATTGAGAAACAACGCCGGAACAGCGACTACAAATCCGGTTACGATGGTGGCGAAAGATGGGGTTTTGTATTTGGGATGAATTTTTGCAAAACGTTTTGGGAGTAATCCATCGCGACTCATACTCATCCAAATTCTGGGTTGTCCCATCTGAAAAACTAATAAAACGCTTGCCATCGCCACCACGGCACTCACAGCGATAATGCCGGACAGCCATTTGAGATTGAGTTCTTTAAAAACATACGCCAAAGGGTCGCCCACGCCCAACATCGAATAATCGACCATGCCGGTGAGTACCAATGCAATGGCGATATATAAGACGGTGCAAATGACAATCGCCCACATCATTCCTCGAGGTAAATCTCTTTGCGGATTTTTGCATTCTTCTGCCGTCGTCGAAATGGCATCAAAACCGATATAAGCAAAAAACACTGCCGAAACGCCTTTTAAAACACCTTCAAAACCGTGGGGTGCAAACGGATTCCAGTTGGTGGTATCTACATAGAAAATTCCGACTGCGATAACGAGCAACACTACTGCCATTTTTATAATCACCATGGCATTGCTGGCATTTCTAGATTCTTTCATTCCTTTATATACCAGCCACGTAATCAATATAATAATTGCCAAAGCCGGAATATCGGCAACGAAATGGAAACCGAAAATTTGTGGAGCTTCTGTCCATGCTTGATAAGCGTATTGCAAATTGAGTGGTAAATTATTGAAAGATTTTCCTGCTCGCATCAAAGCTTCGGCATCGGCAAAACCGTTGTGTGCCGACAAATAATCCATTTGAATCCATTGCGGAAGATATAATCCGCCGGTTTCTAACAATCCGGTAAAATAATCGCTCCACGAAATTGCCAAAGTAATATTGCCGATGGCGTATTCCATAATCAACGCCCAACCGATAATCCAAGCGATGATTTCGCCAAAAGCGACATAGGAATAGGTATAAGCACTACCCGAAACGGGAACCATAGACGCAAATTCGGCATAAGCAAACGCCGTGAATCCGCATGCCAATCCGGTAAATATAAACAAGAATATTACGGCAGGTCCGCCATCTGCACTCGCTTGTCCGATTGTGCTAAAAACCCCTGCTCCTACTATGGCAGCTATGCCGAAAAAAATCAAATCTTTGAGTGTTAAATATCTGCCTAATGACGTATCACTGGTGTTTTGTTTGTTTAAATCGGCAATAATATTATCGACTGTTTTCTTTCTAAATAAATGCATCTAATTGTTTGTGTGTTGCTTTTGAAGGCTCTAAAATAGAAAAAATAACAACATCAAAGGAAATTTCGATTTAAAAACATTAATTTTTTATTAACAAATATTGTGTTGTTACATTCGTTTTTTCGCTTTATTTTTATGCTTTACCCTTATATATCAATCATTTAAACAAAATCAATAACAAATAACTATATCTAAAAGCAACAACTATAAACAAAATTGATGATTATATAATAAATAACAATCCAAATCGCTCGACTGAGGAGATTTTAATCCATAAATTTGCACTAACAAAAATTAATAATAACCATTTAAATTTATTGAACTATGTCATTTGTAGGTAAAAAATTCCCAAACATCACAGTAGATGCCATCTCTGAAATGGGCGATAACATGAGAATCAACGTGTTGGAAGAAGCCGTTAACAACAACAAAAAAGTATTGTTGTTCTGGTATCCAAAAGATTTCACTTTCGTTTGTCCAACAGAATTGCATGCTTTTCAAGAAGCACTGGAAGAATTCAAAAACAGAAACACTATCGTAATTGGTGCTTCTTGCGACACTAACGAAGTACACTTTGCTTGGTTGAACACGCCAAAAGCTGAAGGTGGAATCGAAGGTGTAACTTATCCATTATTGGCAGATACAACTCGTAACCTTTCAAGTGTATTAGGTATTTTGGACGTAACCGAAGAAGATTTCAACGAAGAGTTGAACGCTATCCAAATCGAGGGTTCAAACGTAACTTTCAGAGCTACTTATTTGATTGATGAGGAAGGAAAAGTTTTCCACGAATCTGTAAACGATATGCCTTTGGGAAGAAACGTAAAAGAATACATCCGTTTGATTGACGCATACACACACGTTCAAAAACACGGAGAAGTTTGTCCGGCAAACTGGGAAGAAGGAAAAGAAGCCATGTCTGCTGACCGTAATTCTACTGCAGATTACTTGGCAAAACACTAAAAATTCAATGTTTCAGGTTTCGTTTAGAAACCTGAAACACTTCAAAACCTTTACTTTAAAACCTTAAAAAAACAACAATCATGCTAAAAGAATTAGATCAAGATAACTTACAAGAAATTGTAAACAGCAATGGAAAAGTTGCCGTACAATACGCAGCTACATGGTGCGGAAACTGCCGAATCATGAAACCAAAATTCAAAAAACTTGCTACCGAAAAAGAGGATATTACCTTCATTATTGCAGATGCAGAGAAATTCCCGGAATCAAGAAAATTAGCTTCTGTAACCAATTTGCCAACATTTGCGATTTTCCAAGACGGAAAATTGGTGAACGAAGTGCAAACCAACAAAGCAGAAATATTGAACGAATTGGTAAATGAATTAGGTTAATATGAAAGTTCCTGTTATCAAAAAACTGACCGAATTTATCGAAGAAAACGACCAAGATTATATCATCGAAACATTGGAAGTTTTGGAGTTTATGACCGAAATTCCTTCGCTAAAAGATGAAGAATTGGATGTTATCGGCGAGTTGATTTCCAATATGTATGGAGCTTTGGAAGTGAACAAAATGATAGCCGACGGTACGCCGAAAAAAGAAGCCTTGAACAACTTCATGCAACGTGTGCTGGGCTCGATTGATAAATAGTCTGAGCGATATTATATTGAAATAAAAAACACCGAAAATCCAATTCAGTGCGAATTGGATTTTTTAATTTTGGTCAGATATTACTGCTTTATACAAATTCACCATGGTTAAAACTTTTGAAATAGACGGAACAAAAATCACGGATATTACTTCTTTTTACGAAGAAATCAATCGGTTGTTTATGGGAGAAGAAGATTGGAAATTGGGCTGCAGCTTAGATGCGTTGAACGATCTGTTGTATGGAAGTTATGGTGCGATACCACCCAACGAAACTGTTGATTTGATATGGAAAAACGCCACGCAAAGCCGACAAGCTCTGGGATTTGAAACCACCAAGAAATATTATCTAGAAAAAATCAATCAGCCCGAAACGTTTAATAGCGCGATGTTTCAACAAAAATTAGACGCACTGGAACAAGGTAACGGCACCACGTATTTTGATTTGATTTTGGAAGTTTTTGCACTGCACGAAAATATTCATTTGGTTTTGGAGGAGTGAGTTGCAAATAGGTTTCGTGTTGCTATGAACTTTTTTAAAAACTTTGGAAATCAGAACAAGAAAATATCTTTTTGTTGGTATAATGAATTATAAGTTATACTTTTGATAATATCAAATGATATTATCAAAATGAAACCACCTTACCAAATCAGCGATAAAATCTTATGGTTAGTCGCATCTATTTCTGAAAAAATTGGTGCGATTAATGCGGCTTATCTTTATAAACCTGCCACAGAACTACGAAAGAAGAACCGCATCAAAACCATTCAATCTTCGTTGGAAATCGAGGGAAATACGCTTACAGAAGCACAGATTACTGCGGTATTGGAAAACAAACGCGTAATAGCTCCTCAAAAAGATATTATTGAAGTACAAAACGCTATTAAGGTTTATGAACAGCTACAGCAAATAAATCCTTACCGTCTAAAAGATTTAGAAAAAGCACACGGAGTCTTAATGAATGGTTTGATTGCCCATGCCGGCAAATTGAGAATCTCTAATGTTGGCATTGTAAAAGCTTCTAAAGTAGAACACGTTGCACCAGGCGGAGCTATGGTAAAAGGACTAATGAACGACCTTTTTGCCTATTTGAAAAAAAGCAACGATTTACTGTTGATTAAAAGTTGTGTTTTCCATTATGAATTTGAATTTATACATCCTTTTATCGACGGCAATGGAAGAATGGGACGGCTGTGGCAAACTTTATTGTTGATGCAACAATATCCTGTTTTTGAATTTTTGCCCGTAGAAAGTTTAATCAAGCAGCGACAAGAAGAATATTATGCCAAACTTTCCGAAGCCGATAAAAAAGGTTCTTCTACTCCGTTTATAGAATTTATGCTTGAAATTATTCAGAATGCTTTAGACGAACTTTTGCAATCGCAAAACAAAACGCTGCGTACCGAAGACCGAATTGCTTTGTTTAAGGAAAAAGTGGAGCAACAAACTTTTACCCGCAAAGATTATTTGCTGCATTTCAAAAACATTTCTGCACCTACTGCAAGCAGAGATTTGAAATGGGCAGTTGACAAGGGAATTTTAAGCAAATCGGGAACGTTGCGAATGACTACGTATCATTTTTTGTGATGCGTAACTTTCGTCTGTCTTTATTTAAATAAAAAACCCACAAGATTTTGAAAATCTTGCGGGTTGTGTATTTTTCAGATACTTTTTATTATTCTCTGTATAAAACTTCATTTAACATACCCAAAGTTTCCATATAAAAAACTGTATCATCTATTGATTCAACCACGAAACGATGATGCGTTCCCCACGCGGTGTTTGTAAGTATAAGTATATTGTCACTATATTCTATTGTCCAGACATCAGGAATTTCGAGCCAATTATGATAGTACGAATCAGGATGTGCAGGCATTCTACTTTCATATAAAGTACTAATTCCATCAGCATTAAAAGCTATTTTATCTTCTTGATATAAAGAATTATCATCAATTTCATAATAAGCAATTCTCCAAGTGCCTTCAAAATTGAACGAGTCCTCTTCCAATTTCACTTCTATTGGAATACTGCCCGAAACATGGTTAAAGGCATCTTCATAAGTATAGTTGAGTTGCGTTTGAACTACGCCATCTGTTACATTATCCGGATTAGCAATTGTCATTTTCATGGCTATCTCTCCGTTGGCAAAGCTCGGCTGGCTCAAAATCACATTGTCGGGCGTGCTAAATGTCATATAATTAAACAATTCCGAGGTCATTGCAACAGTTTCTTTCTCGGCATTCGCAGGTATTTCTGAAATAGGTATTTCTGAAATATTCGCAAAAAATACGTGGTCGTTGATAAATCGAATTACATCGTTTACCGTGTGGGTTGCAGAGGTCAGTACATCATAAGCATCGAAAAAACTAACCAACGATTCTGCCGTGCCAGAGCGGTTTCCCGAAGTCATGTTCTGTTGCTCTATATAAAAACTCACACTTTTGGACTCGTCATGCACAAACGTCAGCGATGCCGAATCATCCAAAGCCGTTGTTGCGGTTGCGGAGATTTCGTCCAATATCTGTTGTGTCATACTGTTCACGATATTTACTTCATTAATCAACTGTTTGCCATAATCCCACGCTTTTACTGCTCCGGTAACAGCTACTGCGCCGATAACCGCTTTTTCTACAGGCGTTCCGGGCAAAGTCAAAGCCGTACTGCAAGTAACGAAAAGGTATGAGGCTATCGTGAATTTTGCCGCATTCCGAACAGTAGATTCTACACTTCGAACACCGTTGGCATCGATATTCAACACTTCGTCAAAAAATGCTTCATTAACCTGAAAAAACAATGCCATTTCGTCTTTTTCTGCAGCCGATAATGATTGGTAATAATTGTCAAAAGCAGTGTTTACCTCAGTCATATAAGTCATATATTCCGGCGTAGAAATTCCTTGATATTGTACAGAAATTTTCTCGAAAAAAGGAGCAAGAACCACCGATTCTGCTGCACGTAGTTCCGCATTTTTCACATTTAATTTTTGAGATACTTTCAACTCCGGTATGCTAAAAACCACTTCGCCAACCGGAACGGTTCCGGGAATGTAAAAAAGTAAAGTCTGTTCGCTTTCACGAACCAATTTTAACGGCACGTCGCCGAGCATACCGTCATATTCTTCTTGTGTGAGCGGTTCGGAAAACGACGCTTCCACAATTTGCAGTCTAAGAGCCCCTTCTGGTAGAGAAACTTCGGTGTTTTCGCTATCTTCGGTGTGATTATCATCACTTTTCGAGCAGCTGTTTACGGCAAAAAACACTGTAAAAAACAGCATCACGCCAACGAATTTTAAATACTTTTTGTTCATAATAAAGTTTATTTAAAATAATTAATGAATTTTATTCTTTTGATTAAATCAGTTGCAAATTCCGAAACAATATAATACCAAACAATAACCATAAATGGTTATTTTTGATTTAAAATTGAAAAATAAAAAAACGTGAACTAATTCCCCTTGCTTGTTTAGAAGGCCCGACCAAAGGATATGTTACACGGCAAAAAGGAACTAATTTTATTATATATTTTTATAAATGCATAGGTTATTTATCAAAAAAATCCAACTCTTGCCGAATTGGATTTTTTAAAGTTATTAAGATGCGGTGTTTTTAATTTCCCTTTTGGTAATCGGCTAAAAACTGCGCTAATCCACTGTCGGTCAAAGGATGTTTCAACAATCCTAAAATCGAACTCAAAGGTCCGGTCATCACATCTGCTCCAATTTTAGCACAATTCACGATATGCATCGTATGTCGCACCGATGCTGCCAATATTTGTGTATCAAAAGCATAGTTGTCATAAATCATGCGGATTTCGTCAATCAGGTTCAATCCGTCTGTAGAAATGTCGTCCAATCTTCCGATAAAAGGCGACACATAAGTAGCTCCGGCTTTGGCTGCCAACAATGCTTGCCCCGGCGAAAAAACCAAAGTCACGTTGGTTTTAATCCCGTTATCAGAAAAATATTTACAGGCTTTGATTCCGTCTTTGGTCATCGGAATTTTTACGACAATTTGCTTGTGCAGTTCTGCCAGCTCCTCGCCTTCTTTGATCATTCCCTCAAAGTCGGTAGCGATTACTTCCGCAGACACATCTCCGTCCACGATATTACAAATATCTACATAATGTTTCAGAATATTATCTTTGCCGGTAATACCTTCTTTTGCCATCAACGACGGATTGGTCGTTACGCCGTCTAAAATACCCAACGATTGAGCTTCTCTGATTTGGTCTAAATTTGCTGTGTCAATAAAAAACTTCATACTATTTCAGTTTATAATGGTTCATTAATATTTTTTCATACATTTTGTCCGGTAAAATACGTTTAAGAGCGATAGAAAATTTTTGTAAAAATGCTCCTACTTTATAATGTACTTTCGGATTTTTGGTTTCGATAATTCGGTAAATAGCTTTTGCCATTTCCTCCGGATTCATTCCGCCATCTACATCAGCATCGATTGTGTCTAACTGCTCTTGATATACTTTTTCATAAGGCGAACCCGCGATTACCGGTGCATGATAACGGCGGCTGGCAATATTGGTTGCAAAATCTCCCGGTGCTACATTAGCAACCTCAATACCAAACGATTTCACTTCCATTCGCAGCGATTCGGTAATCAATTCCAAAGCTCCTTTTGAGGATGAATACGCACTGCGAAACGGCAATCCCATGTAGCCGGCAATGGACGTAACGTTGATAATCAATCCGCTTTTCTGTTTACGCATTTGTGGCAAAGCAGCTTTGATTACCTGAATAGGCCCAAAAAGATTGGTTTCAAAATTATTCCTCATTTCGTCAATCGGAATTTCCTCCAAAGGTCCAGTAATTCCAACGCCTGCATTGTTTATCAACACATCCAATCGCTGTTCTTTGTTCAAAAGAAGCTGAACTGCTTTGTGGATAGTATCTTCTTTTCGTACATCCAATGCCAATAACTCAAACGGTTGTGGTGCACTATTTTCCGGATTTCTGCCCGTGCCATAAACGATATAACCTTTTTGGTGCAAATAAAGAGCTACAGCATTGCCTATGCCTGAAGTAGCTCCGGTAATTAAAACAACTTTACTCATTCTATCGGTTTCGTACAAAGATAATCAAAGTTAAAAATATGAGCGCATAAGTCGAAATTCAAATTTTATGTTTATTTTTATGTTTAAAATTTTTCTTATGTTACGAAACATCCAATTACTATTCCTTACCATCTGTACGCTTTGTAGCTGCTCAGATTCTACTTCTCAGGTTTCTGATGATAATTTACAATCCTATTTGTCTAATATCAATATTGATAATCTGAAAAATCATGTCTATAATTTGGCCTCTGATGAAATGCAAGGAAGAAAAACTGGCGAAGAAGGTCAAAAAATTGCAGCACAATATATCCGAAACTTTTATATCGAACAAAATATTGAAGCGGCACAAAATACCGATAATTATTATCAAATCGTGCCCGGCGAATTTATGAGTACGCCTTCAAACACTTTGCAAGACAGTGAAAATGTGGTTGCTTTTATCGAAGGAAGTGAATTTCCGGATGAATATGTGGTGATTTCTGCTCATTATGACCACATGGGGATAGAAAATGGTGAAGTGATGCACGGTGCAGATGACAATGCGTCTGGAACGGCGTCTGTAATGGAAATCGCTCGCTTATTGAAAAAAGCCAAAGCTGATGGAAAAGGTCCGAAACGCTCGATAGTTTTCTTGCATTGTACTGGCGAAGAATTTGGTTTGCACGGTTCAAGATATTATACCGAAAATGCTTTGTATCCGCTCAATAAAACCATCACGGATATCAATATCGACATGATTGGACGCAGTGATGACAAATATCTCGACGAGGGCAATTATATTTATGTGATTGGTCCAAGTAGATTAAGCGATGATTTGGACAAGCTGACCAAAGACACTAATCAAAAATACACACAACTTACGTTGGATTATACTTATGACGATGTCAATCATCCAGAGATGTTGTATTATCGTTCAGACCATTATAATTTTGCTCAACACAACGTTCCGGTGGTTTTCTTTTTTGGTGGCTTACATCCTGATTATCACACTCCTAATGATACTGCCGATAAAATTTTGTATGACCAAATGCTGAAAAGAACGCAACTTATTTTTGCTACAATATGGCAAGTTGCCAATAGAAATGAACCTATAAAAGTCAATCCTTAGTCATGAAACATTTGTTATATATCTCGGTTTTTATGTTTACTATAACCGCATTCTCGCAAACTGCCGAACAGGAAAAAGAAATGAACGCTATTATCAATTATGTACAAGAAACCCAACAAGAAGGTACTTTTGCTGTCGAAAATATTCGACAACAAAATGACCAAGGCGAAGAAGTCGTTACTACTTATTATGTAGATCAAAAACAGATTTTTTGTATCATCCACAATGTTTATGCAAAAGTGCAAAAAGAAACCACTTATTACCTAAAGAACAACGAGTTAATTCTGTCTATAATTAGAGAAGATGCAGCAAAACCTGACGAGATTTACTATTTCATAAAAGACAAACAATTAATCAATCCGGAAGATTTACATACCGATTATCCGCTCGAAAAAGTTTTGCAAGATTGTCATATTTTGGTTGAGCGTTTTTAAAATTCCCTTTCTTTATTTAAGACTTCCTCATTATCCAAAATCTCTTGTGGAACGACTTTCAAAAACGACGGATGTTGTTCAATGGCGTATTCTATTTTTTCAACAATCGCTTCGATGCTGTCGTTGTCGTAATCAATTTCCAATGGTTCTTTGATAACCATACTTTGCAAAATACCTTTTTTCTTGAGCCACAATCCTTTTTTGTCAAATGAACGACGAAAACCATCAATCACAACTGGTACAACTATCGGTTTGTGTTGCTTGATGATATGAGCCGTTCCTTTGCGAACCGGCTTAAACGATTTGGTCGTGCCTTGCGGAAAAGTAATTACCCAACCGGCATCAATCGCTTTTTTGATGTTTTCGGTATCGTTCGGGTTTACCTCTTTTTTCTCAGTAATATCCTTGCCTTTTGCTCGCCAAGTGCGTTCAACAGTAACAGCTCCGGTATAACTCAATATCTTTGGCAAAAGCCCGGCTTGCATAGTTTCCTTTGCCGAAACGAAATAGATATTCAACTTCGGATGCCAGATATACAAAATGTTATTCAGGTTATCTTCACGACCTTTCAAACTGGCATTGAATACATGAAACATCGCCACCACATCTGCAAAATAAGTTTGATGATTGGAAATAAACAATACTTTTTCGCCGGGCAAATTTCGGATAATCTCCGAGCCTTCGATAACCAATTTATTAAACCCTCGATAGCGACGGTGCGTCATAATACCAAACCATCGTATCAATTGTTTTTTGAGGAATAAATAATTGCCAAAATCGTCCTTTTTAAACCAGCTCATACTTATTTTTTATTTGATTTGCTTGAACAATGCTAATATTTCAGCCACAATCATAGCTGTTGCTCCCCAAATTATTTTTCCGTTAATCACATAAGCAGGCACATCAATATGCACCCCATACGAAGTGTTTCTTTGTACTTTTTTAATATTCTCTGGGTTCAACAAATCCGCCAAAGGCACACACAAACTCGCTTTCACTTCATATTCGTCTATTTGTATTGCCAATGACTGCGTGTGTACAGACAAGAAAGGATAAATCATAAAGTTGCTCGGCGGCACATATACAGGTGCCAAGGCAGTTATCAACTCCAATTCTTCTGGCAAAAGTCCCACTTCTTCGTGTGTTTCTCGCAAGGCTGTTTGATACAAATCAATGTCTTCGGGTTCGCGTTTTCCGCCCGGAAAAGCAATCTGACCAGAGTGTACACCTTCATAAACAGCCCGTTCGATGAATAATATATGTGTTTCGTTTTTGACAGGAAACAATATAGCCATCACCGCCGATTCTTTTGGTTTTACCTCATCAAAATTGGTATTTTCAACCAGCTTGCGTCTTTCTGGCGGTGCCATGTCTTGGTATGTACAGTCGATGGGCACCTCGATGTTTTTCAATTGCGAAAGCCGATGGTATAAATAATTAAAATCTGTTATCATTTTTCTATAATCGCTTTGATATTTGCTGGCGGAGCAATGGGTCTGCCTGTCTTCATATCCACAAATACCAACACCGAATAACCGGTTGTGAGTAAATCTCCGGCTTCGTTACGGATTTCGTAGTCGAATTCGATTTTTACCGAAGTTTGGCTTTTTAAAATAGTGGTTACAGTTAGTAAATCGTCGTATTTGGCTGGTTTTTTATAGTTCATTTGCAGAGAAACTACCGGAAGCATGATGCCGTTTTCTTCCATTTTTTTATAAGATAGTCCTTTGCTTCTCATCCACTCGACTCGTCCCATCTCGAAATATTGGGCATAATTTCCGTGATATACCACGCCCATTTGGTCGGTTTCGGCATATCTTACTCTGACTTTTATATCAAATTTATTTTCCATAAAGAATTTTGATTCTGCAGTATATATCTGCAAAAATACGAAATTAATGGCAGAGTTCGTACGTGATAAAAACGACCTTAATGTTTTGTTTACAGCTAGGTTTTATCCTCTCTTCGGCTTATAAATTGTGTCTCTCACAACCCGCATAAACACTGGGCTGGGAAGAGTCGATAAATTCAACGGCTTGAAATATTTTAATTGTTTTGTAAACTCATTTTAATTGTCGGGAAAAGTTGGATATTTACCTTATATGAATGGATAGAATTGAGAAGGTATAAAAACAAAAAAATCCGCCGATTTCTCAGCGAATTTTAGCAGAAAGGAAGGGATTCGAACCCTCGATACGGTTACCCGCATACTACCTTTCCAGGGTAGCCTCTTCAACCACTCGAGCACCTTTCTGTGTAAAGAATCGGATGCAAATTTATTGACTTTTTCTTTCAAAACCAATAGATTTATCGCGTGGTTTCGATTTATTTTATCATCGGATTATTTCATCTTGCTTCAACCCCGTTACATTCAGCATAAACCAGTGCAAGTCAGTGTTTTTAATAAACGGAACTAATTTTTCTTTTCCAGCACCAAACATGGCAATCTCTACATAATCGGCAGAATGATCCATGGAAATCCATCCAACAGAATCTGTTTTTTGTTGTATGTCTGCAAAGGTTTTATAAGGTAATTTCATATAATTATACAGTCCGCCTTCCTCTTTTTCGAGTCCTTGATAATAATGCAAAACGTGCGTTGCATCTTCATGATTTAAAACAATCCCAAGCTGATTTTGTGTAAATTCAATAAGTTTTTTCTCGTTCCAATCAGGTTGAATGGTATTGAGAAAACTTTCGTTAGATTGTTTGTATTGAGCGATAGAATCAAAATGAGTATCGGCATATTTACCATAAATCACTCCCGGATTGGCGTTTCCGTGATCAGTTGCGATAATAACCAAAGTATCATTGCGTTGTTCGGCATAGTTGATAGCTACTCTTACCGCTTCGTCAAATTGTAATTGTTCGTGTATCAAACCGGCAATATCATTAGCATGAGCAGCCCAATCAACTTTTCCTGATTCTATTTGAAGCACAAAGCCTTCCGGATGCTGGCTCATATTGTCAATGGCTTTTTGAGCCATTTCTGCCAAAGTAGGCATCGTTTTTTGTAACTCCACATTATTTTCTCTGTCAATTTGATACGGTAAAGCATCGTAATCAAACACGCCCAACAATTTCTGTGTGCCACTTGTTTGCATTAATTCACTCTTATTTCGCACCACTTTATAATTGGCATTTCGGAAAGATTGGTACATATCTTTTTTATCTTTCCGATATGATGGATTAAAAAATTGGTCGCCACCACCCAATAACACATCATATCCTTGACGTAAATATTCCTCTGCGATTTTCGATTGATCGTTACGACTTTTCATGCTTACGGTAAATCCTGCCGGTGTGGCGTGTGTAATCGGAACAGTGGTTACACATCCCGCCTTTTTTCCTGCTTTTTTAAATTTTTCCCAAATAGGAGTTAATTTTTCTTGATGTACCGAAAAATTTATCGAACCATTATTTACACGATGTCCACTACCCCACGACGAACTTGCTGCCGCAGAATCTGTAACGATTGACGAAGCTGATGCCATGTCCATCAATCCGTGAGTTACTTTGTTTTGCTGATACAATTCTATCCATTTGGTTGTTCTGCCCAAAATGCGTTCAGAATACATATTCGCTATATTCAGCGTTCCGGAACTCATTCCGTCGCTAACCATGAATATGATGTTTTTTACTTGATTAGCCAGCCCTTCTTCATCTACAAACCAATTTGTAGCCTGTCCGGCAACAGAGGTATAAAGTGTTGAGCCCAAAGCGACAATTCCTCCGTTTTTTAAAAAATTTCTTCTGTTCATCTGATGAATATTTCTGAGCAAGTTGGCATTTCTTTTCAATTATTGCGTTACGTCAAAGTTATTATTTTTCCGATTGTTTGCTAAGCAAATAAAAATCGTAAGTATAAACATTGTAAGGTAATAGTATTTGAGAAAAATATTTTGCCAAAAAACAACCTATTAGCAAAGGAAAAAACAATTGATAACCGTTCGGAACTAAATTACAAGTCAAAATCAAAGCGGTTAGCGGTGCATAAATAGACGCAGACAACGTGGCACAAGCACCTACCAAAGCGAAGTTGAGCGGTATCAAATTCATTCCGAAAAAGGAATTGCAAAATTGAGCAAAAAACAATCCTAAAATTGCTCCGGCAACAATACTTGGTGCGAAAACGCCTCCATCGCCACCTGCTCCTAACGTCAATGCAGCGGCAAGTGGTTTCAGAATAAAAAGACAGGCCAAAACGAGTAATGATACCGATGACGATTCTATTACTTCCGTTAATCCGTGGTAACTATCGCCGTACAAAACCGGAAATATAAAAATCATGATACCGACAGATATGGCTCCGAGATTGACTCTCAAAAAATTGTTGTTGATATTCCCGAAAATCTTTTTCATACGGGTTACCAACAAGGTAAAATACACCGAAACGCTGCCACCAATAATACTCAAAACGGCAAATAACGGTAAAGCATACCAATTCCATTCTTGCACAGAAAACGGGAGCAATGGTGTACTGTCAAAATTGATAATGAAAAGCCACGAAACCAGAGCTGCTACGGCTCCACTAACAATCAGTGATTTTCTGGTTTTTCGGGAGATGACTTCAATTGCAAATAAAAATCCTGCCAACGGACTAACAAATAAAATCGCAACTGCTGCTGTTACGCCCGCACAAATAAGCTCACGCTTGAACGACAATGCAGCTATTTTTTGCTTATAAACTACATTTCCTATAGTTGCCGAAGCAACAACAGAAGAAACCTCAATTCCGGTAGAACCTCCAAAAATGACCGTTAAAAATCCGTTTATCAAATGAGATGGAATTTTAAACATCGGAAGGTGGTCTTTGCGGTGATCGAGGGTTTTGTATATTTCGGTAATTCCTTTATTTTTTCTTCCTTTAAAAAGATATTTTCTCAGAAAATAAATCGCAGTAATACCGACTGTTGGTAGCAAAATGTACAAAAATTTGAGATTGGATTGTGTGCTTTGAAAAATCACATGTTCCAAATGCTCGGTAAGAATTTTTGTGGCATACACAAACAATATGCTACACAAACTCACTACTATTGAGGCTAAAATAAGTCTAAGATAGTTTTGATAAGTTATCTTGGTTCTTTTCATGGGGCAAAGGTAAAAAAACTTGATTAGTTAAAACTAATCTATTTATTACTTTTTAACCTTTAAAAAGTCATGGGTATTTCCATCAAAAGTATTTCGGTTTCAGGTGAATGAATTGTGATTTTTAATTTGTCTGTATTCCAAATTCCGAAACCATCTCTACGATGAAGTTCTTGTCCTTCAATCGTTGCATCGCCGTTGAGAATAAAAGCATATACGCCATTTCCTCTGGCTTTGATTTCATAAGTTGTCGATATATCTTTATCGAATTTTCCTAAATGAAACCAAGCTTTTTGATATATCCAAACGCCTTCGTCGTCAGGATTAGGCGAAAGTATTTGCTGCCATCTGTTTTTTCTATCACTTTCATTCAGCGTAATTTGGTCATAACGTGGCGTTACATTTCGTTTATTCGGGAAAACCCATATTTGTAGAAACTTCGTATCTCGGTCTTGATTTCGATTGTATTCGCTGTGCTGAATCCCTGTTCCTGCACTCATTACCTGAATATCCCCGTTCTTGATTACAGCTACATTTCCCATGCTGTCTTTGTGTTCCAAATCGCCTTCCAACGGAATACTGATGATTTCCATATTGTCATGCGGATGAGCACCAAAACCCATTCCGGGAGCAACTTGGTCGTCATTCAACACGCGAAGTACACCAAAATTCATTCGTTCCGGATTGTGATATCCGGCGAAACTAAATGTATGATGAGAATCAAGCCAACCGTGGTTGGCATGACCTCTTGTTTCGGCTTTATGCAATACTGTCTTTGCCATTTTTTTGTAATTGAATTAAGAAAGTTGTTTTACAAACTGAACTTCTGCACTGATTTTCACTTCATCACTAACCAATACTCCTCCGGTTTCTAAGGCAGAATTCCAGTTTAATCCCCAATCTTTACGACTGATTTTTCCGTTGATAGAGAAACCTGCTTTGTCATTTCCCCAAGGGTCTTTGTTGATTCCGCCAAACTCTGCATCGAGCGTAACTTCTTTGCTCACACCTTTGATGGTAAGCATTCCTTTAAGCTCAAAATTCTCGTCGTCTTTTGCTTTCAAAGCAGTAGATTGAAATGTGATTTCTTGATGATTTTCTGTATCGAAAAAATCTGCACCTTTCAAATGTTTATCTCTGTCCTCATTATTGGTAAAAATAGAAGCACTATCAATATTTACTTTGATTGGAGCGGTTCTGAAATCTTCTCCGTCTATCTCGGCATTGAAATTTTTGAACTCGCCTCTAACATTTGAAATCATCATGTGTTTTACTTTAAAAAAAAGCTCACTGTGCGTTGGGTCCACTACCCATTTTGTTGTTTGATTGTCCATGGTTTTAAAAATTTTAAATTCTCCTACAAAGGTAGTTCGTTCAAAAAACCAACACATTGATGTATGATAATAAACAACAAATGTTTTATTTTTTTACGAGTTCTTTTCTTACTCTGCTCAGACTTTCAGGTGTAATACCTAAATAAGACGCAATCATCCATTGTGGAACTCTTTGGGTTAGATTGGGATATAATTTTATAAAATCAAGATAACGACTTTCGGCAGTGGCACTGATGAGAAGATTAACCCGATTTTGGAGATGTCTGATGTGATTTTGTAAAAGGTGTTCGTTGTATTTTCGGAACTGCGGACTGATTTCGCCCAGAAAACAAATCAAATCTTCGTCCAGCAAAGCCACTCTGGTATCTTCGACCGCATCAATAAAAAATGCCGACGGTTTGTTGAAATACACACTGCTCCTATCGCTAATAAACCAACCTTCCGAAGCAAATTGTATGATGTGTTCTTTTCCGGCATGGTCGATGCTGTACAACCTGAGCAAACCTTTCTCTACATAAAAAAACTGTTTACACACTTGTCCTTCGTTTAGTACAAATTGTCCTTTTTGAAACTCACGAAACTGCAATTTTCCGGATAACTGCTCGATAACATCGTCTGTAATACCAGCATTTTCTTTCAGATATGTGCTAAAGTTTTTGGTCATTGTGAAAACAGATTGGTTTGTTATTTTAATTTTATGCCTTTAATACTTCAACTCAAAATTCAACGGAATATTAATTCCGAAAGAGAATGTGAAACCTTTTAATGGTTTTAAATCTTGTTTGGTTTTTAAATCAAAACCGTAACCAAAACTAAAATCAAGTATGGTAGCCACGCTAAAACCTACTTTGGGCGTGGCAGTATAAGGGTTGATTTCTGCTTCAATGAAGGGTTCAATCAACAAATCTGCATTGGGATAAAACGTCAATCCGGCTTCGGGAATAACTAAAAACTGATTTCTGAAATAAGCGAAATTTGCTGTGGCGTCTATTTTTACACCAAGGTTTGTTTGCTCGGAATAATACATATAGTAACCGCCAATTTTTGCCATATTTCCGCTTTGAGATTGATAGGAAATCGTTGGTCCGTACAGAGATGTTTGCGAAAATCCCTGCATAGAAACCAACAATAAGAATAGGTAAAATTGCTTCATCATACCGAAGCTATTATTTTCACAAAATCATCTACTTCCAAAGCTGCACCCCCAATTAATCCGCCATCAACATCTGGTTGAGAGAAGATTTCTTGTGCGTTGGCTGGTTTTACGCTCCCTCCGTACAAAATCTGTACATGTTGTGCCAACTCTTCGTCGTATTGATAAGCCAGTTGTTCTCTAATATATTGGTGCATTTCTTGAGCTTGTTCTGGCGTAGCAGTTTCGCCTGTGCCGATTGCCCACACTGGTTCGTAAGCCAACACAATATGTTTCCAAGCCGTTTTTGGCAAATGATACAAAGCATCTTTGAGCTGATAAAAAATCACGTTTTTGTATTGCTTATTTTGTCGGTCTTTGAGTTCTTCGCCTACACAAAAAATCACACGCATATTGTGTTTAATTGCAGTATCAACTTTGCTGGCAAGCGTTGAGGAGTTTTCGCCAAAATAATGTCTTCTTTCTGAGTGCCCAAGAATAACAATTTGCACGCCAACACTTACTAACATATTTGCAGAAATTTCTCCGGTAAAAGCACCACCCTCTGCCTGATGCATATTTTGTGCCACCACGCTGATGTTGGTGTCTTCCAAATGTTTACTTGCAATAAGCAAATTCGTAAACGGAGGAGCAACCATGATTTCTACTTCTTTGTCGTTGGGTAATTTCTCCACCAAATCATTCAGAAACGCTGTGGTTTCATTCAAATCTTTGTGCATTTTCCAATTTCCGGCAACTATTTTATGTCTCATAATTCAATTATTTTTCGGTTTGTAAACTATCTAATGTATTGATTAAAATCGGATCGTTGGCTACGATGGCTTTTTTCAAAGCGATATTGCCTTCGGCATCGACCAAGATATAACGCGGAATCCAATCCAAATTAATAGATTGTCCAAATTCGCCTTTCATGGTTTCATTCAAATAATAATGTTCGCCACGCAAATCGTATTTTTCGATAGCGGTTTTCCATTTGTCTTTAGCCCTGTCCAAAGAAAGGAAAATATATACCACATCTGGCTGATTTTGTTGTAATTCTTTCAATGCCGGAAAACCTTTAATACAATCCGGACACCAAGAAGCCCAAACGTCAATCAGAATGGTTTTGCCTTGGTGTTGAGCCAAAATATTTTTCAAACTAACGAAATCGCCATTTAGCGTTTCAAACTCTTTGTTCAATGCGGTTTTGTCCCACGTTTGCTGATTTGATTCGGTTGTATTTTCCACTATTGAATTGTCTTCTTTTTGTTCTTTTCGTGCATCACAAGCTATCAATGAAAAGCAGAGCAATGCGGATAAAATCCATGTTTTTTTCATCTTTATTTCAATTTAATTCTCGGGTCGAGATATGCGTAAACAAAATCAACCAAAATGGTTATCAAAACAAAAGTGGTGGCAATCACCAAAACGGCTCCCATAATAATCGGTAAATCCAAGTTGTTGAGTGCGTCCACGATTTCTTTTCCTAAACCATTCCAACCGAAAATATATTCTACAAAAACAGCTCCGGCAAGCAACGAAGCAAACCATCCAGACAACGCAGTTACAACCGGATTGAGCGCGTTTTTTAAAGCGTGTTTGTAAACCACTCGAAAAGTGCTTAATCCTTTGGCCTTGGCTGTTCGGATATAATCTTCATTAAAAACTTCCAACAGCGAATTTCGCATCAATTGGATAACTACTGCCAACGGTCGTATGCCTAAAACAAAAGCTGGCAAAATGCTGTTTTTCAAATTCATATATACGCCATTGCCAAAATCATCGACTTCATATAAACTTCCGGTCATATTGAGATTTGTATATTCGTGCAGGACAAATCCGAAAATCCAGGCAAACAAAATTGCACTGAAAAACGATGGTAAACTCATCCCTAATGTACTGATAATAGCAATGAACTTGTCAAACCAACTATTGGCATATAAAGCTGAGAAGACACCTAATACTAATCCGACAACAATCGCAATGCCGATGGCGAAACACGCCAAAAAAATGGTGTTGGGCAATGTTCCGGCGATAATATCTGTAACGGGTTTGCCGTTTTTCTGAAAGCTTTCTC
>DATGOD010000130.1:0-2170 GCA_035306305.1 Flavobacterium sp. | reverse complement strand
TAGTGTAGGCTATTTACTCACACTCAGAAAAGAGAATATTTTTTCTTAACATACTTTTCTTAATGGTTTGCAAAAATTAACGAGTTTTAGTATGTTTGTTGGGCTTTACGAATATTTGAGAATTGCGGATATTTATGAGTTGTAAGTAATGCCGAAAAACCCAGAAATCGAATGAAAAAAACAATATTTGAAATTACAAAAATGGATTGTCCTTCAGAGGAAAACCTAATCCGAATGAAATTGGACGGAATTTCAAGTATTGTGAATTTGGACTTTGATATTCCGAACCGAAAATTGACAGTCTTTCACAGCGGAGAAACCGAACAAATCGAAAAGTCCGTTATTGAACTAAATTTAGGCGGGAAAAAAATCTCAACCGAACTAACCGACCAAACGGAATTTAAAGAAAATGCAAACCAAAAAAAGTTACTTTGGTCTGTACTTGCCATAAATTTCGCCTTTTTCATAATCGAAATGACAACGGGAATAATCTCAAAATCAATGGGACTTGTTGCCGACAGTTTAGATATGCTTGCGGACAGTTTCGTATACGGAATTAGCTTGTTTGCGGTTGGCGGAACGTTGATTAAGAAAAAGCGGATTGCCAAACTTGCTGGATATTTTCAAATTACACTTGCAATTATCGGATTTGTGGAAGTTTTAAGAAGGTTTTTCGGAGACGAGAAACTACCCGATTTTTCGACAATGATTATCGTTTCGATTTTTGCACTTATCGCAAATGGAATTTGTCTTTACATTTTGCAAAAGTCAAAAAGCAAAGAAGAGGCACATATGAAAGCAAGTATGATTTTCACCTCGAATGACGTGATTATCAATTTAGGAGTTATAATCGCTGGACTTTTGGTAAATTGGTTGAGTTCGAGTAAACCTGATTTGATTATTGGAACAATCGTTTTTATTTTGGTAATTCAAGGGGCGTTTCGGATTTTGAAATTAAGTAAGTGAATGGAAAAAGCACTACTTACAACAATGTATATAAAAAATAGGCGAAACAGTAATAAAATCAAGGCTTTTGGCTCGTATCAAACTTTGTGCTTAACCGAAAGTTTCGTGCTTCGTAATCGCCTACTTTTCATATACTAAACGTTACCGCCAAGCAAAAGGAAGAAACCTACTCCTGAAATACGAATCAGATAATTGATTATATTTGTGTTATGAGAAAATCGAACAAAATAATTGATGAAATAGTCAGGATGGCCAATTCAAAATATCCTGATTCAGAGATATATTTATATGGTTCGCAGGCTCGTGGCGATTCAAAAAAGTTCTCAGATTGGGATTTGTTAATATTGCTTAATCGACAGAATATTTCATTTGCTCTTGAAACTAAGATAATGGATGATTTTTATGATGTAGAACTGGAGACAGGAGCTGTAATATCTCCATTAATTTATTCCAAATCTGATTGGGACCAAAGACATTCAATTACCCCCTTATATGAAGTTATTAAAAAAGAAGGGATCAGAATAAAATGACTGGATCAAAGACTGATTTAATAAGATATAGATTATCAAGATCAAAAGACACCTTTATTGATGCAAGGATTCTAGCAGATAAAGAGCGGTGGAATTCTGCGATAAACAGACTATATTATGCTGCCTATTATGCAGTTATTGCATTACTGTTAAAATATAATTTAAAACCAACTACTCATAACGGAGCCAAAACTGTATTTTCTGAGCATTTCATAAAGAAAGAAATTGTACCAAAGGAATTTGGCAAGTTATATTCACAATTATTTACATGGAGACAAAAGGGTGACTACGATGATTTGTATGATTTTAACAAAGAAAATGTACTTCCCTATTTTGAGCCTGTACAAAAATTGATTGAGATAATTGAAAGCAAGATAAACGAGTAAAATTGCCTGGCGGTAACAACCGGTCATACGCAATTGCCGTGCCGTGGGGTTGCTCATGTCAGCTCACTTGGCCTACTCCTGCGTAACCCGACACGAAAGCGCCCATGAATCGGCAACTGCGCATACCGGTGGACGTTACCGCCAATGCTGTGTCGTCCTAAAAAATGTCTACACAATTCGATGTAGATATGTATAAAAATGATCAAGTAACCAGAAGGTACAGTGAGGGTTTTAAACTCAAGATTCTTGCCGAATTAAGTACGGGAAAATACTCAAAACGACAATTAT
>DATGOD010000129.1:0-35764 GCA_035306305.1 Flavobacterium sp. | reverse complement strand
TAATTTCTTTTCCTTCTTCTGAATTTTTGATAGATTCCACAATGTATTCCAGAATAATTTTTTCGTCAATTTCATCGATCGAATGAAACCGCCATTGTCGCAGAGCTTTGGTTCTTGCTTGTGCGCTGACCAAAACTTTGTACGGATCTTTCAGGAAAACATCATTATAAAACCAAAGTGCAAAATAATTCTTGAACCCACCAAAACTAATGATGTTCTTTCCTTTGTACGTATAAACCGGCGCACCCCATTTGATGGTTTTTACCAAACCGGATTTCTCAACGATTTCCGTAAGAAGATTCAATTCTTCATTCCAATGGTTGATTTTGTCCATATTTATTTCTTAGGGAAATCCGGGTCGGTTTTGATTTCCTGAATTTGCAGTGTATGGCGCATTGTATGCCCGGGAATGCACAGAAAAAGTTGATAACCATCCATTTTCCCACCCGGAGAATCAGTTACATGATTGCGTAAATCTTCCATCGTCACATTGTCCAGATAATTGAAAATCGCTTCTCTTTGCTTTGTTAAATCGGTAAGGGCGGTAGAAGCTTCGGTATATTTGCCCTGCGGCGCTAATTCTTGTGGTGCGGTTGCTTTGTGGCTTCTGTCTGTCATGATGGCCAAAACCAGGTCATCCTTCATTTTGATTTCCGACCGGGCTTCCGGATTCGCCGGCTGAGCCATTGCGTCCTGAAGCCAACCCAAAAGTGCAGGTTCGGTTTTTACGATGTGTTCCAAAGTTTCACCGATTGACCATTTGTCAGCAGCAGGTTTAAATGCAATTTGCTCCGGGGTCAATCCTTTTACAGCCTTTGCCAAAGTCAGGTAACTTTCTTCAAACTGTTCCTTGATGAAATTTTTTCCATGTGCCACGGGAATTGCAGGTGGAACCGGTGGTTCGGGAGGCATGGCTTTTGTTGAAGTTTCTGTTGTGGTTTCTTTTGCGGTTTCGGTTTTGTTGGAACTGCAACTCGCGACAACAGCGATGCTGAGTAAAATAAATAATTGTTTCATAATGATTGAATTTAGCGTTAAAATTGTGTTTTGGCCAATCCGAAAAGATTTCCGCTCGGGTCTTTTAAAATGGCATAATAAGTTGAACCGTCTTTGTGGATTTGCTTTTTGATGATTTCTGCTCCCAAATCTACCGCTTTTTCTACCGCTTCCTGAACATTTTCCACACTGATGTACATAATCCAACCCGAAGGAATATCCTGATTGGTTCCACGCTGGTTGCAAATTCCAGCAACCGGTATTCCGTCTTCAGATTTCATCAGATAATCAGCATAGTCGCCGTCATCATCTTTCATCGGGATTTCATCAATGTTCCAGTTTGTTATTTTTTGGTAGAAATCTTTTAAATCTTTAGCGTCCGGGACTGAAATGTCTCTCCAGTTGATTGTACCGTGATTGAATTTTGGTTTTTCCATTGTCTAATTTATTTCACAAATTTCCTTTAATTTCCCCAATGCTTTTGGCCAAGTCTCATCAAAAAAGGCTCTATGTTCTTCGTTTACGTCAACGTCCACCGAAACACGGGTTAAATCGGCTTCTTGCGTAAAAGTATAATTTTCATAAGCGGGTGCCCAATCTTCGACCATTTTACCGGTTGTAATTTCGTTTTCGCCGTCGAGAATTCCATAATGATGAATGGAGATAAATTCGTTCGGAATGTTTTCTTCAATCCGCGCGACCATTCCTTCTTTTTTCCCTTCTTGGGAAATTCCTATGAATTTAATCTTGTCTCCTTTGTTCCAACCGCCCTCATAATCAGAAGTCGGATTGAATTCAGAAGTCCATTGTTTATAGGATTCTTTCCCAATCATTTTTTGATAAACCTGGTCTTTTGGCGCCTTGATGTCGATGGTGTAATTTAATTTTTTCATAATCTAAATTTATTAATTAATGGAAGATAAATAAGAAGTTAGTTGACAAATTTTAGTTTCTCGAAATTCAAAAATGTCACAGAAAGCCAATAAAATGGACTGACTGTTTTTAGGTTTCGCAAGAACCGTTCCTTCTGCCACCACAATATTATGTTCTTCAATCAAGCGAATTAAATTGATTTCGGGTTTTCCTTCAAAATTTTCATTTTCAATTTCTGCGTCAAAAGCTGCTTTTCCTTTTAGCGATTTGTGTCCGTGGATATGCCATTCGATATCATCTGTCAAGCAGGACAAAATTTTCTCGTGATCCAATTCTTGAAAGGCGTCCATATAAAATTCAACCAAACTTTTTCGGTTTTGGATTTCCATTTTAAGAAAGGTTCTCCACATAGTCTTTAAAATTATTCAAAATGGCTTGCCAACCGTCTTGCTGCATTTCTTTGGGGTTTTGACTTTCGGCCTCAAATTCGGTTATTACTCTGGTTTCACCATTTTTTTCTTCGAATGTATTGATGAACGTTTTACATCATCAGCTTCAATTTCTGATTCGGAATTATAAAAAATAGAAGCATCTTTGAATTTCCCGCCAACCACATTTAACTGATCTTCCTGAAAATCAGCACCGCTCCAAAACATCAACCGGATTCCTTTTTTTGTTTGCTGAACCCCACAATCGGATTTCCATCAATGAACCAAACCGGATGTGCGTGCCAAATTTTAGTTTCGGTAAATTGAAGATTTGAATTAATGAGCGAAGTTAATTTACTGCAAATCAATTGGTCTGATTCGTTTTCTAAACTTTGGATGTAATTTTCAATTTCTTGATTCATATTTAAAATTATTTTGTCATAAAATTAAAAGCACCTTTGCGCAAATGAATGCCATATTCCAGCCAAGCCTTCATACAAGCCAGAAAATTAGCCCAGCCCTCTGTTTGCCCGATTGCCCATTTGATGCCTGCTTCATCATTTTGGTGTCCTTCTTCCGAAACCCTAACAACGGTATCGTTTTCAGTTACTTTTTCAAGATGAATTTCAACAATAGAATTCGGATCCCAACTAAAGGAAATATGTTCATTTCTTCTGATTTCCTTTACTGATACAAGAAAAATACCTTCGAATTCAGGGAATTCCCAGAAAATTTCAGTTTCTTTTTCCATTTTCCCTGAACTTTTTGAAATGAAATAATTTGTCATTATTTCCGGATTGACAATGGCTTCAAAAACTTCTTCTACCGGTTTTTGAATTCCGATACTTGCTTTGGCAGTGATTTTTGCGTTCATATTGGCTTCGTTTTATTCAGTCGGAATTTTCGACATATCCATAAAGAATACTTCCCAAGTGTGTCCGTCAAAATCTTCAATGGTTCTCTGTTGCATAAAACCGAAATCTCTCAATTCGTTGGGCTCGGTTCCACCTGCTTTTAAACCATTTTCGATGATTTTATTCATTTCGTCCAAACTACCAACCGACAAAGAAAAAAGTCCGGCAATATTCGTTTTGGTATCCGCAATCGGCTTTTCTGTAAAGCTGGAAAATTTTTCGTGTGAGAGCAACATTACATAAATACTCTCGCTCCAAACCATACATTTTGCTGTTTCATCTGAAAATTGTGGATTGTTTGTAAAACCCATTGCGGTGTAAAAATCCATTGATTGATTTAAGTCTTTGACTGCTAAATTGATAAATACTTGTTTCATCATTTTTATTTTTGATTGTTATAATTAATCATCCATTTCACACCGAATTTATCGGTAAATGAACCGAAATAATCGCCCCAAAACATATCTTCCATCGGCATTTCAACTTCTCCTCCGGACGAAAGTCCGTTGAAAATCCGGTCGGCTTCTTCGCGGCTGTCGGGCGTAATCGAAATATAATTATTATTGCCTATGTTCAATTTTTGCCCTCTGGAATCAAGGCAATCAGACGCCATCAGGAATTGTCCGTCGCCAATTGGAATTGAAACGTGCATTGCATAATCTTTCTCGTTTTCAGACAAATTTTTCAGCTCCCGGTACATCGCTCATTTTTTGAATGAAAAGTTCGCCACCAAAAACGGATTGATAAAATCTGAATGCTTCTTCTGCATTTCCGCCAAAATTTAAATAAGGATTTAACTTCATAATGATAATTTTAATTGATTAATGATTTATATTTTTCGCGATTGTCGTACAACATCCACAAATTGATGAGGAATAAAATGCCGGCAATGATTAACCCGGAAGGCATAAAAGTTGCGTTGTGAATCAAAATTCCGACCATCACGGGCAGAATAACAATTGCTCCCAACGCTCTTGTTTTCGGAAGAATGAAGAGAACTCCACCAATGATTTCAATGACTCCGGTCAGTGGAATAATCCATTTGAGAGCTACCATGGCTTCGCCGATTTTCATTATTTCGGGTTCCATTTCGGGAACGGGCATATAATGCAGAAACTTGTCTAATCCGGCATTGAAGAAAATTAATCCGAATAATAAACAGAGAATGAATTTGATAATTTTCATAGTTTTGAATTTTAGACGATAATTCGTTAGTTTAATTAAGTCAAAACTATGCTTTTGCTTTAAATAAAAACTTGTCTTATGGCAAGAAATGAAAATTTTAGAAAATGTCTTTTCGGATTCTACTAAATGATGTGTCGGTAATTCCTAAGAAACTCGCAATATATTTAAGTGGGGATTGCTGGACGACTTGAGGTTTTTCTTCGATGAGCTGCAAATATCTTTCTTTTGCAGAAATAGTTACCATATCTATGGAGCGTTGTTTGAAATGGAATAAACGCCCTGTCATCCACAAACGCCCCCATTCGGAAAATCCGCCGATGGAATGAAATAATTCCTGAAAAGTATCAAAATCTATTTTCCAACCCACACAATCGGTAATGGCTTGAATGGTTTCTTCACTTTTCGTGCGTTGAAATAAAGACAAAACTTCTATGACGACATCGAATTCGCAGAAAAAATCGGTTGTAATATCGTTGCCATTGTAATCATAGGCAAAAGAACGCACCAGTCCGCTTTCCAAAATTATATATTCGTTGGCGATTTGTCCTTTTTCCAAAATGTAATCTCCTTTTTTGAGGATTACTTTTTGGTGGGCCTCAATGAGCGTATCAAGTTCTTGAGTGCTTATCAATGGATGCTGATATACCTGAGAAAGCAGTTCTTTTTTCATTTTACTTCTTTACTTTATTACCGCTAATTCATGGAAATAATTTTCAAAATATTTTATTTGACTACAATTTCACGAAGTTTTGTACAAAGGGTATAAGAGAAAATGGCGTTGATTTTACTATTTGGTATAAAAGACTATTCTTCCGTTACTTCATCAAGGATATTTGGTTGTTTTTCTTCCAAATCCAATTTCTTTTCGGCGTTTCTTTCGCAGGTTTTACACAACTCAGAGTCGCCAATTTTGCGTTCTTCCCAAGCTTGTTTCACGGTGCCGCTGTGTTGTTCACGTTCTCTGATGTGTTGGCAATCAGTGTCTAAGTGATATTTGTTGCCACTGTTTGTCCAATAAACCAAGTCCACTCCGTTATTTAATTCCTTTATAACATCGGTTTGAGCATTGATTTGTTCGGTATATTTTTCAATAGAGGGCGGGTTAAAATCGTAACTGCCTATTCCGGCAATGACCAATGCTACGCCGGCAATACTGCCAAAAATAGCTTTTTGTTTACCGTCAATTTTCTTGTTGGTCAGCACCAATATGATTAAAGGTAAAAATGCGACGAGTGCAGCAATCACACCAAGTTGGCTTTGTAAGACGAACAAAAACTTGTTTTTTTCTGAAGGTGGGTCCAAACGAGCTGCTTTTTTCCAAAGCATCGAACCGATAAGCACCAAAATTAAATCAAGAACAACCAACCCAATTGTCCATACATTGGCGATGTTTGTACCTTCATTTGCTGCTTGTAATACCAACCGAATGGCAAATATTTGAGCAACAATAGCTCCTATCCACAGTAAAGCGGCAAAAATTCGTAATTGTGTCGCTTTGCCTTTTGCCTCATCAGTGGCTACAAATTGTTTTTCTTTGTTCATGATAGAAAGAGAATTTATGTTTATACAAAAATATACATTTTAGACAAAAAACGGTTAAAAACAATATAATTATCTGTTGAAAAATGATTGAAAAATAGGTTTAAGGTTTTGTTTTAGCTGATTTAATATAGAAAGTTTTTTGTTTTGGTATTTTTTTCTTATATTCCTCGCAGATCAACATTAAAAATAAAACAATGATTGAAATTAAAAAATGGGATGACAAAAACCCAATGAACACACAAAATTTTGAAGAAATTAATCAATTTTTATATGCGTATTTGCAGGAATATGGTGACCCCAAAGCGGATATTGCCAAGGCGATGCACTTTGCTTTGAACGAGACAGAGCGAGAAACCGGCGGGTTTGTATTGGCTGCATATAACGATGAAATGTTGGTGGGAGCTACGGTAATTAACGAAACAGGAATGCAGGATTATATTCCTGAGAACATTTTGGTGTATATAGCTACACATCCTCAGCAAAGAGGCAAGGGGATAGGCAAGGCGCTCATGCAGGAAGCGATGAAAACTTGTAAAGGTGGAATTGCTCTACATGTGGAACCTGACAACCCAGCGAAGAAACTGTATGAGAAATTAGGATTCACTAATAAATATCTCGAAATGAGATATGTAAAATAATATTATGGCTTATATCACTTTAAATAAAACGAAACTTAAACATAATTTTGACAAGCTTACTGAGTTTTTTACAGATAAAAATATAGAATGGTCTGCCGTAACCAAGATTTTGTGCGGCAATAATATGTTTTTGAAAGAGGTTATTGATTTAGGGATTACCAATTGTTCAGATTCAAGAATCTCTAACCTGAAAAAGATTAAAGAAATATGCCCTGAAGCACAAACCTTGTATATCAAACCTCCGGCCAAAAATGTGATTGAAGATGTCGTTAAATATGCAGACATCAGCTTGAACACTTCGATTTATACCATCAAAAAGCTATCTGAAGAAGCCCAAAAACAAAACAAAAAACACAAAATAATCATTATGATTGATTTGGGTGAGCTTCGAGAAGGCGTGATGCGAGAAGATTTTATTCAGTTTTACGAATCCATTTTTCAATTGAAAAACATCGAAGTAATTGGTTTAGGAACCAATTTGTCTTGCTTGTATGGTGTTTTGCCTAATTCTGACAAACTGATACAGTTGTGCTTATACAAACAGTTGGTAGAGTATAAGTTCAATAGAAATATAAAGTTTATTTCGGGTGGTTCGTCGGTAACTTTGCCAATGGTTGAGCAAGACATACTGCCCAAAGGTGTCAACCATTTCCGAATTGGCGAAACTTTGTTTATGGGAACCAATGTGTATGATGAATCGCCTTATAAAACTTTGGAACAAAACGTGTTTAAACTCTATGCCGAAATTATAGAATTGTACGAAAAACCGATAGTTCCGAGTGGCGAAATGGGGACGAACCTCGAAGGCGACACCATCGATTTTGACGATGACGACATCGGAAAAACCTCCAACCGAGCTTTGATAGATATTGGTATTTTGGATATTGATGCGAATCATCTCGAAACTACCGACAAGTCGATAACCATCGCCGGAGCAACCTCCGATATGATTGTGTTGGATTTGGGTGATAACAAAAACCGTTACAAAGTTGGCGATACAGTCGAATTTACGATGGATTATATGGGAATTGTCCGCATTATGAATTCAAAATACATCGATAAAAAAGTAGTTTGATTAATTAATGGGTACGTAGCTATGGCAAGACAAACGAGCATAAATAAAGGTTTTTGTAGATAGGTCGTTTTTTTTCAAGCACCACATCGTAACTAAGAAAAGCAGTTTATGGATTAAAACATAAACTGCTTTTCTGTTTTATTTCTAAGTGTGATTTCACTGAAATTTTCTTGTCTCATAAGGGATTAACGTTATTTAACGATGTTTAACCAATGTTAAATATACAATTCAAATAATCATATTACTTTTGTCCTGTAACCAAATGATATAATATTTGTGATTGTGTTACATAATGAGTGTAAAAACGAGATATCTATATAAAATTAATTAAAATAATAATATAATGAAGAATAGAAAACACTTAATTGGAAAAGTAGCTAGAGGGGTTTTACTAGGATCCTTTTTAGTTATGACGCCTATGAATTTTACGTTTGCGGCTAATTTTAATCAGGTAAACGCAATCAATGACAAAGAACTTCCAAAGCCTATATTTCAGAATGCATACGGAACTTTTATGGTTACTTTTCATGGCCGAGAAGTTTCTTCGGATTATTTAGTGAATAACTTCAATAACTATTTTGAGTTAGATAATGACCATAACTTTGAATTGGTTAGAGAAAGTAAAGATGAAAAAACAGGTTTTACACATTTGAGTTATCAGCACTATTTCAAAGGAGTTGAAATAGAGGGAGATATGGTATTTGTGCATTCAAAAAATGGAAAAGTTAGCAGTATTAATGGTCAATTGATAAAAGTAAATGATTTTAATACGATACCTTCTGTGAGTGATAGTCGTGTAAAAGAAATTGTTCAAAACGAGGTGAAAGGTAGAGATTTAAAGACCGGAGAAATAGAGCTACTCATTATAAAATCAATGGAAGGGAAACAGGCTACTTTAAAACTGGTTAAAAAAATCAATGTTTCATCCATCGCACCATTAGAAATTAAAGATTATTATATTGACGCTCACACAGGCGAAATTATTTATTCTGTAAGCAAAATTCATCAAATAGATACGCCGTCAGTAAGTACTACATACAACAGAGGTAATCAGTCCATTACTGTAGATTCTTATAATGGAAGTTATCGCTTGAAAGACAATGCAAGAAATATTCATACGCTTAATGGTGCCGGTTGGAATGGATCTGCAAACCCAGTAACTGGTGAACTTACCGGAACGATTACAGAATATACAAATAATGTCCCGAATTTTACCAGCGAAGATTATAAACCTGCTGTTCAGGTACATTGGGGAATAAGCAAAACATACGACTATTATCAAGAGGTTCATGATAGATCAAGCTATGATGGAAATGGTTCTATTATTAGAAATTATTATGATTATCCGCAAGAGTTGGTTGGGACGGCGATGAACGCATTTGCAGTTGATCAAGGTGGAGTAGTAGCTATGGTTTATGGTAACGGAATGCATGGGACTCAACAGCTTGCCTATCCTATGGTTAATTTAGACATAACTGCTCATGAATATTCCCATCTCATTATAGGTAGAAATGAAACAGGAGGTTTAAATTATCAAGGCGAATCTGGTGCGCTAAACGAGTCATTTGCAGATATGTTTGGTGCAGCTGTAGAATTTTATGTCAATGATAATCCAAATTGGACTATTGGAGAAGGTATTTGGTATAATGGATGGGGTACTCCAGATTATATGAGAAACATGGCTAATCCAAATTCCGCACCAGAAATTGTTGGCGGTCCACAGCCAGACACTTATGAGGGTAACTATTGGGCAGATACATCATTGATAGACCAAGAAAATGATTATGGAGGAGTACATATTAATAGTGGTGTTGGAAATTATTGGTTTTACTTGCTTAGTGAAGGAGGTTCTGGTACGAACGATAATGGAGATGACTATAGTGTAGAGGGAATTACAATTCAAAAAGCTGAACAAATTGCATATAGTGCATTAATGACAGGATTAACTCCAACAGCCACATTTTATGATGCTTACAATGCGACTCAGCAATCAGCTATAGCCCTGTATGGAGAAGGATCTAATGAATGGCAGCAAGTTGTCAATGCTTGGTATGCAGTAGGAATAGGAGACAATCCGACATCAAACGAGAGTATTGAGATGAAGACAAATTTGAGAGTGTATCCGAATCCTGTTTCAGGAGATGAAATCACTATTGAGTCTAATGTAGGAGAATTAACAACTGTGGAAATGTATGATTTATATGGTAAAAAAATAGTAGGAGAAACTGTTTTGGATAATGTTACTACCATAAATGTACAAAATTATTCGGCAGGTATATACTTACTTAAATTTAAATCGAGCTTAGGAGAATATCATCATAAGTTAATTATAAAATAGAAAAAGAGAATATCCATACACAAACTAGTTAGGTGTGTTAATTAGAGTCCAACTTTTATTAGTCGGACTCTTTACTTGTTAAAAGTTAATAGATTGTTAACATTACAAGCTTATTAAGTATTGTATTTATTTTTGAGATATGAAAAATCAAAACAGAATTGTTTATCTTATTGGGTTTATCGTAATAATTACCATAGCCATACAATTTTATTGGAATTACCAGCTGTTCAAAAATAACAGACAACAAGTTATAAATGAAGTACAAACTGCTTTAGATAATGCTGTGAATACATATTATACACAACTTTCCAAGGAGTCAGTAATAGCCTATGTCTTTGATAATGATACTATAAATGAGGGTAAAAAATATAATGCTTTGATTTCTCCTCCAGTCTCATCATCGGTTAACTCGATGCGTGGAGATAATTCTGATATTGGAAAGCAGTTGGGGAAACTTGGTGGTCTGGTAGATAGAGTACAGGAGAGTACTTTGGGGGCTATACTTCAAAGTGATTCTAGTAATGGTTTTTCTGAAAAAGATAATGTAAAGATTATTCAAAGTAATAGGCAAATTGATAGTTTGAATAACAATTTGACAGATGCACTTATAAAAGTAATTACTTCCATTCAATTCGATAGTATCAATTTTTCAACACTTAAAGGTTTAATAGACGAGGAGTTAGATAAAAAAAATATTCATTTTGATTATTCGTTGTTTCAAAAAGATTTACTTGGAGATTCCATCAATTCGTCGGGCGTTTCAGACAGCATCAAATATCCTTTTGTTGCCGTTTCGCATTCGTCAATGTTGCCAATGGAAAGTTCGCTGGAACTGCATTATCCCGATATTTTTTGGCTTACTTTAAAAAAAGGCTTCATCGGCATTTTACTTTCGTCAATTTTGAGTGGTGCTATTATTTTCAGTTTGTTTTATCTGTTGCATATCATCAAAAAGCAAAAACAACTTTCGGAAATCAAAAACGATTTCATCAGCAACATCACGCACGAACTGAAAACGCCCATTGCTACCGTGACCAGTGCGGTGGAAGGTATGCGCAATTTTAATACAGAAAACGATGTGGAAAAAAACCGGAAATATTTGGATATTTCTGCCAAACAACTCGGAAAACTCAAAGTTTTGGTCGAAAAAATAATGGAAACTTCTGTGTTGGAAAGTAAGGATTTGGTGCTTGAAAAAGAACAAAGCGATTTGATTTTGTTGATCAAAAATACCATTGAAAAACATAAATTAAATACCCAAAAAAAGATTGATTTTGAAAGTAATACCAACAAATTTATTTACGATGTCGATGCTTTTCATTTTGAAAATGCACTCTCAAATTTAGTTGAAAACGCCATAAAATATGGTGGAAATGAAATCAATATTCGTCTTTTTGAAACCGACAGACAAATAGTTATTTCTATTTCAGACAATGGAAATGGTATTTCGAAAGAACATCAAAAAATGATTTTCGATAAGTTTTATCGCGTGCCAAACAAAAACAAACACACGGTAAAAGGTTTTGGAATTGGATTGTATTACACCAAAAATATTATCGAAAAACACAACGGAACCATTGAATTGAAATCTGAAAAAAATCGAACCACATTTAAAATTACGCTATGGATAAAATAAAAGTTTTGCTGGCAGAAGACGAAGAAACGCTGGCAATGATTGTGAAAGAAAGTTTGGAAACCAGAAATTTTGAAATTTCGGTGGTTCACAATGGTGTAGCAGCGCTTGATTTGTTTCTGAAAAATGATTTCGACGTTTTGGTGCTGGATATTATGATGCCCGAAAAAGATGGGTTAACGCTGGCAAAAGACATCCGAAAAGTAAATAAATACGTGCCGATTATTTTTCTCACGGCAAAATCGCAAGTGCAAGATGTGGTGGAAGGTTTTCAAAGTGGTGCCAACGATTATTTGAAAAAGCCGTTCAGTATGGAGGAATTAATCGTACGCATCCAAGCGCTTGTGAACCGAATGGATGTGGAACAAACGCCAAAAACACAGACGGTGGGCAAATATTTGTTTAATTATACCAAGCAAACGCTGGAAATCGACACACAAGTTTTTACATTAACACATCGTGAGGTCGAAGTACTGCAAATGCTTTTGAACAATCAAAATGAGATTGTGGAACGAAGCATTATGCTAACAAAAATCTGGGGAAAAGACGATTTTTTTAACGGTCGTAGTATGGACGTTTTCATAACCAAACTACGTAAAAAACTTTCACAAGACGAATCGATTCAAATTATAAATATCAGAGGGCGTGGATATAAAATGATTTTTTGATAAATTTAAACACAAAAAAATCCCGCAAATTTGCGGGATTTGGTCTAATTAATCTTTTAATTATCGAGCAATGTTTACGGCTCTTGTTTCGCGGATAACAGTTACTTTTACCTGCCCCGGATAAGTCATTTCAGTTTGGATTTTATGAGAAATTTCAAATGATAAGCTCGATGCCATTTCATCGGAAACTTTTTCGCAATCAACGATAACTCTCAATTCTCTACCGGCTTGGATAGCATAAGCATTTTTTACGCCATTAAATCCGTGTGCGATTTTTTCCAAATCGTTCAAACGTTGGATGTATGAATCCAAAACTTGTCTTCTTGCTCCCGGACGCGCTCCTGAAATTGCATCACAAACTTGGATAACCGGTGATATTAACGACGTCATTTCAATTTCGTCGTGGTGAGCACCAATGGCGTTGCATACTTCTGGTTTTTCACCATATTTCTCAGCCCATTGCATACCCAATAATGCGTGTGGTAGTTCGCTTTCGCTTTCCGGCACTTTTCCAATATCGTGAAGTAATCCGGCACGTTTTGCCAATTTTACGTTAAGCCCCAATTCGGCAGCCATTATTCCACAAAGAGTAGCTACTTCTTTAGAGTGTTGTAAAAGGTTTTGTCCGTATGAAGAGCGATATTTCATTCGTCCTACAACTTTGATTAGTTCAGGGTGTAAACCATGAATACCTAAGTCGATTACAGTTCTTTTTCCGATATCGATAATTTCTTCCTCGATTTGTTTTTGTGTTTTTGCCACAACTTCCTCGATTCTTGCAGGGTGAATACGACCGTCTGTAACCAATCTGTGTAAAGATAATCGGGCAATTTCTCTTCGAACAGGATCAAAGCATGAAAGAATGATAGCTTCCGGCGTGTCATCTACAATGATTTCTACACCAGTGGCGGCTTCCAAGGCACGAATATTACGCCCTTCTCGACCGATAATTCGTCCTTTTACATCGTCAGATTCAATATTGAATACCGATACACAATTTTCGATAGCTTCTTCAGTACCAACTCTTTGTATAGTGTTGATGATGATTTTTTTGGCTTCTTTTTGAGCAGTTAATTTCGCTTCTTCAATAGTGTCTTGAATCAAAGACATCGCTGACGTTCTTGCCTCTTCTTTTAGATTTTCAATGAGTTGATTTTTAGCTTCTTCGGCAGATAGACCAGCGATTTTTTCTAAATTTTCAACTTGTTCTCTATGTGCTTTTTCAACTTCTTGCTGTCTCTTTTCGAGGATTTCTAGCTTATTTTGGTAATCAGCAGCTAATCGTTCGCTTTGTTCATTGGCTTTTTTGGTTCTCGACAATTCTTGCGATAGTTGAGACTCCTTGTCTTTAATACGCTTTTCTGTTTCGCTGATTTTTTTGTCTTTAGCCAGTATTACTTTCTCGTGTTCAGCTTTTAATTCGATAAATTTTTCTTTTGCCTGAAGAATTTTTTCTTTTTTAATTGCTTCACCTTCGCTTTGAGCCTCTTTAATAATTGTTTTAGATTCTCCTTTTGCGTTTTTCAGAATTGATGATGCGTTGTTTTTCTCCAGGTATTTAGCAATGGCAAAGCCAATTCCTGTACCTACAATGATACTTGCAATAATAAATATAATTGTTCCAGTGTCCATAAATTAATTAATGTTTAGTATAAATAAAAAGCCCACATTAGTCTGGTTGCATAAACTCTGTAAAAACAGGTTTTGAGTTATCTCATTGCTCAAGGATCCTTTCGAGAAGGCATGCTTTTACAACAAAGTTTCACTCATTTTAATTGATTTGTGTTGAGTTTATCAAACGATATCTAATGTGAGCAGTTGTCTTTTATCAGGATATAGAGTCCTGATTTTATTTATTTTCTTCAAAAAAACGAGCTAAATTTTCATTCAATTTTTCCAGCCGTTCTGTATTTTTCTCCACTTCTTGATTTTCTGCAATTTGAGTATGAATAGATTGTGTAGCAAATTGAAGAGCACACATCGCCAAAACATCTTGTTTGTCTCTGACGGCATAGTTTTCTTCGTATTGCTTAATCATTGCGTCAATCTTCTTGGCTGCATCTCTCAGGCTTTCTTCCTGAGTTTCACTGGTTACTGTGAGCGGATACACCCGATCTGCAATTGATATTCTTATTCTTAATTTCTCATCCATAGCTGCTTGTTAATCAGAAAGCTGAGCGATACAATGGTCGATTTCTCTAACGAGTGAATTTATCTTTAGTTTCGTTTCTCTTTTGTATTCGTCACTACCCAACAAAGCGTTAGCGGCCTTTAAACTTTCAATCTGACGGGTCAACGTTTGTTGTTTTTCCGTCAATATATTATTCGTTTGTTTTTCTGTTTCAAGCATTTTGCTCAAAGCTTCTTTCTCGCCTTCTAATCGCTTAATATCGTGCAAAAGCCGTTCAAATTTCGTTTCTAATTCAGCTACTATGTCTGTCAGGTTACTCATTATTCTTCGGGCTTAATGCTAACACAAATTTAAAACAAAAATCTTTAATATGAAATAAAATATGCTTTAAAATGTAGAAAATGCAATTTCAAAAAAAATATGTACCTTACGACTTCGATTAAAACGATATAAGAATGAAAAAGTTAATAGGTTTTTTGGGGGTATTATTGCCAATTTCTTTTGCTTATTCACAAACAGATTTTTCTACGCATTTTCCGGAAAGATTGTGGCTAAACGGAACTTTTGGCGAATTGCGATATAATCATTTTCACGCTGGTTTGGATATTTCGACCAAACGCGAAATTGGATTGCCGGTTTATGCACCCGCAGACGGAACTGTGAACCGAATCAAAGTGAGCCCGTTCGGATATGGAAATGCTCTGTATGTCAAACACAACGATGGACACACCACTGTTTACGGACATTTGAGCAGCTATGCCGGAGCTATTGAAAAATATGTAAAAACACATCAATATGAGAAACAATCTTTTGCGATTGAACTTTTTCCGTTGTTGGATGAATTGCCTGTTAAAAAGGGAGATTTGATTGCCTATACCGGAAATACGGGAGGTTCTGGTGGTCCACATTTGCATTTTGAAGTACGCGATACATCGACAGAAGACATCCTTAATCCGTTGCATTTTGGCTTAGATACATTGGTCAAAGATTCACAAAATCCCAAACTCAATGGATTGCGTGTGTATCCAATCGGAGATGAGTCTGTCGTGAACGGAATATCGAAACCTTTTGAGTTGGATATTAAAAGATTAGAAGACGGAAGTTATCTTGCTCAACAAGTTTATACCGACGGAAAAGTAGGGTTTGCTATTGATTCTTATGACACTGCCGAAAATAGTTATGCCAAATATGGTTTGTACAGTTTAGAGCAAAAAGTAAACGGAAAAACCAATTTTCTAATGGTTTTTGACCGTTTTGCCTTTTCGGAATCACATTTTATCAATCAGTTTATCGATTATGCCTTTTATGCCGAAACGTCGAGAAAGTATCAAAAAACTTTTTATCAAGGCGATTTTGATTTGCAATTATTGAAAATGCAAATGAATCAAGGAGTTGTCGAACCTGAGCCAGAAAAAACATACAATGTGAATATTATCATGAAAGATTACTTCGGAAATACCACCGAGGTTAATATTCCAGTGATTTACAAAGAACAACAAAAAGTTCCGGAAGAAAAATCGGGCAAGTATATCGATTATCTCCGCGATTATATTTTGGAAGAAAACAATATTTCTGTGCGTTGGGATGCCAATACTTTTTATCATGATGTTTATCTCGACATAGATTTTGAGCAAAATAAATTGCAGTTGCATCGAGATAATATTCCTTTGCAAAAAAATATAACCATTCGCTTTGATTTGTCTGATGAACCTTCAATTAATAAAGAAAAAGCGTTTATCGGTCGGGTAGATGGCGGAAGAACACGATTTTATAAAGCATGGAAACCCAATGAAAATATTTTTCAAATCAGAACCAAAAATTTAGGAAATTACCAAATTATCGAAGATTCAATTCCGCCAATGATTGAATGGATGTCAGCAAAAAAAGAATTTGAGCAAACCGACAAAATAACGGTCAAAATTCAAGACGATTTGTCGGGCATTGACACCTACGAAGGATTTATCAACGACAAATGGGCATTGTTTGAGTACGATTACAAAACCAAAGAGCTGGTTCATCATCTTTCAGATGGCATTGTTCACATCGGGACGAATAAACTTCTGATAAAAGTTGCCGATAATGTTGGAAATAATACTATTTTTGAAACAGAATTTGACGTGAAATAAAAAATAATAGTTTGAAAAAAATATTTTTAATTCTAATAAGTGTCCTTGCCTGCCAAGTTGCAATGGCACAAACCGCACGAGTGAAAGGATTGGCAATCAATGAAGAGGATGAAGTTTTGTCGGATGTTGTTGTTCGAGTAAATCAAAATAGCACAGCTACCAATGAAAATGGTTTTTACCAGTTGAATGTGCCAGCAGAAGAGGAAATTACCGTAGCTTTTAGTCATCCATATTACCAAAAAGTAGAAATTAAGTTGCGATTGGATAGAAACGAAGATTACGAATTAAATATCCGTATGCACAACAGTGCCGAACAGTTGCAAGAATTGGTCATTGACAATAGCAGCGATGATGTCGCCGACGGAAAAGTTATCATAGACCCCAATGTTATTCGTAGAATTCCTGGTGCCAATGAAGGTGTCGAAAACCTTTTAAAAACCTTGCCTGGTGTAAATGCCAATAATGAACTTTCAACAGGATACAATGTTCGCGGAGGAAATTTTGACGAAAATTTGGTCTATGTCAATGAAATCGAGGTGTATCGTCCGTTTTTGATTCGCTCTGGTCAGCAAGAAGGATTGAGTTTTACCAACACCTCGATGATTAGCAATGTGAATTTTTACGCCGGAGGATTTCAGGCAAAATATGGCGACAAAATGTCTTCGGTTTTGGATGTAACGTATCGCACGCCACGCCAGTTTGCTTTGACAGCCGAAGCTAGCTTTTTGGGTGGAAGTCTTACCGCAGATTTGGTCTCGAAAAACAGAAAATGGTCAGCTATTGCCGGAGTCAGATACCGAAATAATGCCTTGTTGGTCAAAACACAAGAAGTCGATGTAGATTACAACCCAAAATTCCTCGATTTTCAAACGATGATTAATTATCACGCATCAGCCAAATGGGAGTGGAGTTTCCTCGGAAATATTTCCAGAAATGTATATGATTATACGCCAAATTACGCACAAGTGAACATCGGTACGATTGACAAACCTTTGGCGGTTTTGATTAATTACGACGGACAAGAACAGGATACTTATCAAACGCTTTTTGGTGCAGTAAAATCAACCTACAAAGCCAATGAAAACAATACGTTTAAACTAATTGCTTCGACCTATCACACCAAAGAGCAAGAATATTACGATATTATGGGTGGATACAGCATCGGCGAAATAGATACTGACCCCAATTCGAGTACATATCAACAAGTTTTGTATCCAACCGGATTGGCAACGCAACTCAATCATGGACGTAATGATTACGATGCATTGATTGCCAATTTGAATCTCAAAGGACAACACGACATTAACGGACACGAAATTGAATGGGGCATAAAATATACTGCCGAAGATATTAGAGATAGATTAGTAGAATGGGAAATGGTCGATTCTGCCGGATTTTCTATTCGTCCGCCTTTTGACGAAGTGGTTAATAATCAGCCTTATGACCCATTTGTTGGCGAAATTGCACCTTACCAAAATGTTCGGGCAACAAATTTTGTCAAAATTAATCGTTTGAGCGGATTTGCACAATGGAGTTACCGAACTTCGTTGGGAGATAATGAATTGTGGTTGAATGCCGGAGCTAGAGTTCATCATTGGCAAGTTGATGTGGAAAATGGCAAAAGTTCTTCGCAAATGGTCGTTAGTCCGAGAGCACAAATTGCTTTGAAACCCAATTGGGAAAACACCGATATGTTGTTCCGTTTGTCTGGAGGGATTTATTATCAACCGCCCGGATATAGAGAGTTACGCCGCTTTGACGGAAGCATTAACGAATCGGTCAAAGCACAGCAATCGGCACAAATTGTGTTGAGCAACGATTATAGTTTTGCAATTGGCGAAACACCGTTTAAATTGGTCAGCGAATTGTATTACAAAGATATGCAAGACGTAAATACCTATACGCTCGAAAATGTTCGCATCAGATATATGGCAGACAATCTGGCGACGGCGTATGTGTATGGAGCAGATTTTCGATTAAATGCCGAGGTCGTTCCTGACACCGAATCGTGGATTTCGTTTGGATATATGAAATCAGAAGAAAATTATGACGGCAGAGGAAATATCGCCAGACCAACAGACCAACGATTGAAATTCGGGTTGATGTTTCAAGATTATATGCCGACAATTCCGAATCTGAAAATGTATCTGAATTTGGTTTACAACACCGGTTTACCGGGCGGTTCGCCTTCGTATGCCGATCCTTATTTGTATCAACACAGATTGAATGATTATCGAAGAGCCGATGTTGGATTTTCGTATGTTTTCAAAGATGATAAATTTGGAGCAGACAAAGCTTGGTTAAACAATCTGAAAGAATTGACCCTTGGTTTTGAAATATTTAATTTGTTCAACAACACCAACGCAATTACCAATACTTGGGTGCGAGATGTGTATTCTAAATCGATGTATGGCATTCCAAACCGCATGACAATGCGCATGTTTAACCTGAAAGTATCAGCAAGATTATAAGAATCAAAGTAGAAAAACAAATTATCAACAGATTCTTCGTATATTTGAATAGACATAAATTTGATTTTTATGAATAGCAGTAAAATTGTAGTGGTTTTGTGTTTGATGGTGGCTTTTGTAGCCTGCCAGCAAGAAGCAGCGAAACCCAAGAAAGTAATTTATGAAGACGAGCCGGAGGAAGAAGTCGTTTATCAAAAGATAGATTCCACAGATGTGAAAATCGCCGATTTGCCGGTGCATTTGTCCGGGACAGATTTTTTGTTGCATCCGGTGGGAGATGTCCGTGTGTATTCCAATAACAATTCACGCTACGGAAGTTTGAAATCTGGAAATTCATACAGTTTTACAGTGTCTAATTACAGCTATCCCGAAATTACCGGTTATATGTCTAATTTGCTGATTCAACACAAAGATTCTGTAGATTTGCATTTGCTTTCAGAAAACCGAATGTTGATAAAATCTATTGTATATTTGGATAAACTCGCAGAACAAACAAACAAAAAAGTACTGGTTTATCAAGTGGTGGACAGAGATACCAACCGCGACGGAAATTACGATTCCAACGATATTTTGGCTTTGTATATTTCAACTATCGACGGACAAAATTTTACCAAACTCACTGACGAATACCAAGAATTAATTGATTTTAATGTAATCGAAGCTCAAAAAAGGCTGTATTTCAGGTCGGTAGAGGATAATAACAAAAACGGAGCTTTTGACAGCGATGACAAACTGAATTATTATTACGTTGATTTGAACAGTGAAAATTGGGAGAAAACCGCTTATCAGCCAGTAGAATAAAGTAAACGAATGTTTTTTTGATTGACAAGACCTTCCAGGTTTTTAAAACATGGAAGGTCTGAGAATTAGTGTTTTATTTTCCTCTTTTTGTCATACGCTAAACGATTTTCTACGAAAAAGTTTGCCAAACCAAAAAAGGACTCTATCTTTGCCAAGTTGTAAAAGACAGATTTCTTACGAAACTTACAAAAAAAATAAAAATAAGTAGTCAGGCGATTTAGCTTACTATAATTAACGATAGTTGTGTTGTTAAGGCACGTAAGTGTCTTGCAGGTTTAGTAGTTAAACCAATGAAAAGCTTTCCGCCTTTGGGGGGCTTTTTTGATTTTACACTTTTTAGTAATATATTTACTCTTCCAATTCACATTTACTACAACATGAAAAACATTGTATTTATCTTTTTTACTCTTTTTGCAGGTTTGCAGGTGATGGCACAGGAAGAACCTGAGAAAATAGTTGTATCATGTGGAGAGCCTTATTATCAAGATGAGCCAGTCGATAAAGAGAATATCATTCGACATTTTGTTCAACAAAAAGCTGAACCTCAGGAAGGAATGGAAAAGTTTAAAGGAGATTTCACTAAAGAATTTGACCAAACAATTATTTCGTCCGAAGAAAAAGAAGTTAGGTTTCTCTTGCGTTTTGTGGTCGAAAAAGATGGTTCTTTTACAGATGTAAAAATTGTTGGAGAAGATGAATATGGAGTAGAAAATGAAGCTATTCGTGTATTAAAAACAATGCCCAAATGGAAACCAGCTTTATATGAAGGAGAAATAGTACGTTCGGTTTTTACAGTGGTTATAAATTTTGAATTGGGTAATACTAAACAAGTAGGCAATCAAATATTTATACATGGCGAATATAGGGCAGCACCTAAAGAAGGTATGCAACAGTTTAGAAAAGATTTTTTAAGAAAGTTTAAAGTACCTGAAGGGATTCCCAAAATGTTAAACAAGTATCAATTACAATGTTGTTTACTGTAGAAAAAGATGGAGAACTTACCAATATTAGAGTTGTCGAAGATAAATATGGATTAGGACAAGAAGCAATTCGCGTACTAAAAACCATGCCTAAATGGAATCCTCAAAAGATATTTAAAGAGAAGTTTAAAAAACGTTTTCAATGGTCTGTAAATATTAATGTGAATTGAATTTCTAATACCAAAAGCCTTGAAATCAGCGAAAATAACTTGAAACTTGAAACCAAAGAAACACTTAAAACATAATCACATCCGTGGCAAAACACTCAAAACCAAATCTGTGAATTTGTCCAAACCACACGAATAAAAATCCCGAACAAAACCACCGAAAACACCAATTTAACAAAGGTCGAAGCCAAAAAACCGATAAACGAACCAGTTGCCGCTTTCCATGCCCGTTTAGAATCGGTACGGTCATAAATCAACTCGCCAATCAACGCACCCGCAAACGGCCCGATGATAAAACCCAACGGAATTGGAGCGAAAATCCCGACAAGCAAACCAATATTTGTTCCCCAAATGCCGTATTTACTTCCGCCAAAACGCTTGGTTCCTTGTGCCGGAATCACATAATCCAAAATCACAATAAGCAGCGTGAGCACAAAGGTGATGCCTAAAATCCAATAATTAAAGACGATACCAGAGGTCGTGTACAAAATCAGTAAACCAATCCAGCTGAGAGGCGGTCCGGGCAAAGCCGGCAAAAGACTTCCGACGATTCCTGCCAACACAAATAACAAACTTATAACCAAGATGAAATATTCCATTTTTATTTTTCGTATTTTTGACGAATAAATATAAGTAATTTTATGAAGCAAATTTTACTTTTTGTTTTTTTTTCGTTGTTTTTGGCAAGTTGCAAAGATTATTCAAAGACGATTCCAGACGAACAGGAGCTGCTTCGCAAAGAACTGCATACCATCAATTGGAACGAAGTAGATATTTATCCTACTTATGAAAACTGCGATACCATCGAAGATGCAGAAAAGAATTTAGCGTGTTTTTTTTATATTTTTAATGAAGATTTGACCGGTTTGTTGAGAAAAGATTCGCTTTTGCAAACACCCAAATTTCATTCGCTCGACAGTTTACCGATTGAAGTAACGGTTTATCCGAATGCAGCAGTGGAACTGAAATTGCATCAAAATAATGTGGAGGTCGAGCCGGAAATCATCGGAACAATTGACAGCCTTTTATTTATCAAATCGACCCAATTGCAACCCATAAAACCTGCGATAAAAAGAGATATGCCAGTAAAATCCAAATTTTTGGTCAAAGTGAGCATGCACGAATAAGCAAATTACCAAGCGATGACGAAAAATCACACAGAAAAAATCATTTTAGGCATTGACCCCGGAACCACGATTATGGGTTTTGGACTGATAAAAGTAATAGGCAAAGAAATGGAATTTATCCAACTCAACGAATTGAACTTGTCTAAGTTGAGCGACCACTACGTAAAACTCAAAAAGATTTTTGAACGAACCATCGAACTCATCGACACACATCATCCCGACGAAATCGCGATTGAAGCCCCTTTTTTTGGTAAAAATGTACAATCTATGTTGAAGTTGGGTAGAGCACAAGGTGTGGCAATGGCAGCAGGATTATCACGTCAAATTCCGATTACAGAATACGAACCTAAAAAAATAAAAATGGCGATTACCGGCAACGGAAACGCTAGTAAAGAACAGGTTGCCAAAATGTTACAACAACTTCTCGGTCTCAAAGAATTACCCAAAAACCTTGATTCTACCGATGGATTGGCTGCGGCAGTTTGCCATTTTTTTAATCAAGGCAGACCTGGAAAAGATAAAAGTTATTCAGGATGGGCAGCATTTGTAAATCAAAATCCAAATCGAGTTAAATAATGGCAGGAATTTATATCCATATTCCGTTTTGCCGACAAGCGTGTCATTATTGTGATTTTCATTTTTCAACTTCGTTCAAGGACAAAGATGAGATGATTGACGCTTTACTTGCAGAAATCAAATTGCGAAAAGCCGAATTTGATAACGAAAGTATAGCAACAATCTACTTTGGCGGAGGAACGCCTAGCGTGTTGTCGGTCGAAGAAATCAATCGGATTATCATGGCTGTTGAACAAAATTATACCTTGGTTTCTCAACCAGAAATCACTTTGGAAGCTAATCCGGATGATTTGTCCAAACAAAAAATTCATCAATTGGCACAATCGCCAATTAATCGGTTGAGCATTGGTGTGCAATCGTTTTTTGATGATGATTTACAGATGATGAATCGGTCACATGATGCTGTTTCAGCTTATGAAAGCGTGGCAGAGTCACGTGTTTTTTTTGATAATATTTCTCTCGATTTGATTTATGGTATTCCGAATATGTCTATGGAAAAATGGGATGCGAATATTAGTAAAGCATTGACATTGCAAGTACCGCATATTTCGAGTTATGCTCTGACAGTCGAGCTTAAAACGGCTTTGCATCATTTGATTCAACAAGGCAAAATTCAGTTGCCAGACGATGGCTTGGCACACGAACATTTTTTACATTTGGTTGCGACTTTAAAAAACAAAGGTTTTGTGCATTATGAATTGTCAAATTTTGCTTTGCCTGATTATTATTCTCAAAATAATTCGGCTTATTGGCAAAGTAAAAAATATCTTGGTATTGGACCTTCGGCACACAGTTTTGACGGTACATCGCGCTGGTGGAATGTAGCCAATAACATTCGTTACATACAGCAAATTAAACAAAATGTTTTACCTGCCGAAAAAGAGTTTTTAACTCAAACCGACCGTTATAATGAATATGTCATGACTGGTTTGCGAACAATTTGGGGCGTTTCTTTGGAAAAAATTCAAAATGATTTCGGACAGAAATATGCAACCTATTTGCTGAAAAATGCCCAAAAATATCTTCAAACTAATCAGTTAATTTTAGAAAATGATTGTTTGAAAACAACTTTGCAAGGCAAGTTTTTCACCGATGGTATTTCGGGAGATTTGTTTTGGGTAGAGTAAATTTGTTTCTATATTTGACTAATCAAAAAAGTGAAAATATGCCGGTAATTAGAGAAGTAAACGGAAAATTCCCACAAATACCCAACGATTGTTTTGTGGCGGACAATGCCACTATTGTTGGCGAAGTAGAAATGGGCGAGGAGTGTAGTGTGTGGTTTAATGCCGTAATTCGTGGCGATGTTCATTATATCAAAATTGGAAATCGGGTAAATATTCAAGATGGAGCGGTCATTCATTGCACGTATCAAAAACACCCAACAGTGATTGGTAATCACGTGTCTGTTGGGCACAATGCTATTGTACACGGTTGCACGATTGAAGACAATGTGTTGATTGGAATGGGAGCTATTGTGATGGATAACTGCGTGGTCAAAAGTAATGTGATTGTTGCTGCCGGAGCGGTGGTTACACAAAACAGCGTGTTAGAATCGTATGCAATTTATGCCGGTGTTCCAGCGAAAAAGGTTAAAGATTTAAATGCATCTGATTTTGCCGGAGAGATTGAACGCATCAGCCAAAATTATGTGTTGTATTCGAGTTGGTTTAAATAGTTGAGCCGAAAGTTATAAAGTTGAAAAGAGAATGATTTCGTAGAAACAGCGAATTAAAAATCCAAAAAAGCAACATCTGTTTGATTGGGTAAAATGTTTTTTAAAACGTTTTCGTATTTATTGGTATAAAAAAGATGCTGACTAGTGCTGGTCGAATTAAACATATTATTTTCTTCCAGTACAGCTTTTACACGTTTGGCAATCGCTTGTCCAGAGTCGATGATTTGTATTTGGTCGGGAATGATTTTTGCAATTTGCTCTTTGAGCAATGGATAATGCGTGCAACCCAAAACCAGATAGTCGATGTTTTGTGCAATCATAGGCGAAATATAATGTTGGAGCAAATCGGTCATTTCTGGGCTATGTGTTTTTCCCGATTCGATTAAATCCACCAAACCATTGCCTTGTTGCTCGATAATCGTTGTGTTTTGATAAGTTTTAACGACTTGATTAAAAGACAGGCTTTCGAGTGTGCTTTGTGTAGCGAGTACGCCAATTACGCCTGTTTTCGATTGCAAAGCCGCCGGTTTTACCGCCGGTTCTACACCGATAAATGGCACATCATATTTTGTGCGAAGATATTTAATAGCGTTGGTTGTGGCGGTATTACAAGCCACTACAATCATTTTGACGGAATAATTCTCAATCAAAAAATTGGTGTTTTTTATAGAAAGCTCAATGATTTCTTGTTGAGATTTTACGCCATAAGGAGCGTTTTTACTATCAGCGAGATATACGGTTGATTCATTCGGCAAAAGTTGATGTACTTCTTGCCAAACCGTTGTTCCGCCTACGCCCGAATCAAAAAAGCCAATAGAATGATTGTTTCGCATACGCAAAAATATAAAAAACTGCCCTGAATACAGAGCAGTTTAGTCATATATCTTAGCTAAATTTAGCTTATTGAATATTCAATTCTTTTTTTACATCAGCCATCAAATCTGGACCGTCAGCCATAATTACACCACTTCCCATTGAAGAGTCTAAAACGTATTTGTAGCCCTTAGCTCTGGCAACTTTTTGAATAGCTGTGTTTGCTTTTTGTAACACTGGAGCAAATAATTCTTCTTGTTTTTTACCGATTTCGCTGTCAGCATTCAATTCAAATTGTCGTACTCTGTTTTGTAAATCTTGTAATTCTTGTGAACGTGTTTGGTTGACAGCATCACCAGCTGTTTCTGCTTCTTGTTGATATTTGGTAGCTTTAGTTTGAAATTCTTCTACCATAGTTTTGTAGTCTGCTGCATAACTTTCTTGTATTTTGCTAACTTGTTCAGTTGCTGTTTTGTACTCAGGCATTTGAGTCACCAATTCTTGTGCATTGATGTGTGCAACCTCTTGTGCTTGTGCTACAAAAGATACAGAAAGTGCTAAAAATGCGGTAAATAATAATTTTCTAAATGTTTTCATTTTCTTTGATTTATTACTATAATTAAGGTTCAAATTTAATTCTTTTTTTCGTTACAAAAAATTTAATTCTTGTTAAGGTTTTCCTTAGCTTCTTCGAGAGCTTTTAGGCGTTCTTCTTGAGCTTTTTCTCGTTGTTCTTGCGCTTCTTTTCTTTTTTCGAGGATTTCATTTATTTTATCCTGTGCACTGTTGGTACTGTTTTCGCTATTGTTATCTGCCTTTTGTGCATTGATTTTGTTTAAACGCTCCTCTTGTTGTTGTTCTCGTTTTTGACGAGCTTCTTCTTGTGCTTGTTTTCTTTTATCGATTAATTCTTGTCGTCTTTTTTGTGCTTCTTCTCTTCTTTTTTGTATAGCTTCTTTACGTTTTTGTATTTTTTCTTCCCGTGCTTTTTCGGCAGCCAATCTTCGTTCTTCTGCTTCTTGTTGTCTTTTCGAAATCGGATCGTCGGCTACTTCTTTTTTCTCTCCACTTTGGTTTTCGTTAAAAAGTTCTTGCATACGCTCTTCCTGCAAATCTCTTTTACTTCGCCGTCTGAGGTAGGCATCTTCGGCTTCGTCTTGTGCTTCGAGTTGCGCAATTTCTTTTTTGGTTAAACGCTCTTTTCGCAACGAGCGTTCAATTTCTCTAACAATTCGGTCACTGATGTCCACACCCTTTTTGGTGTACAATAATCCGTTGGTGTCATCACTTTTATCCAGCACCATATCGAATTTTCTTTGTTCAGCATAATCATTAATTATACCGAAAATTTTTTCCTGAATAGGCTTGGCTAAATTTATTTTTTGGATAAAATAATCTCCGTCCAATCCAAAATGTTGTTGTTGGTAGTCGAGCAGTTCTTTTTCGAGCAAAGCTATTTCTTCTTCTTTTTCTTCAATAATTTGAGAGGTCAATAAAGGTCTTTCCAGAGCTAATTGGTCTTTTTGTCGTTTGATTTCCTTTTTTTTCTTTTGGATTTCAATATCCCATTCCCGAGCTCTTTTTCTCAGCTCCTGATTTTGTTCTTGGTATTCGGGCACTTTTTTAAGGATATATTCCAAGTCCACTACAGCAATTTTTTCTCTTTGCTGAGCATATATATTTCCTGCTAATAGGATTGATATGAATAAAAAAATACCTTTCATACGTTTGCTTTGTTTCAAATAGTGTGCCATTAATTATTACAGCTCTCTACCCAAAATGAAATGGGTTTGCCATCCGCCTATTTGGTTTGTTCCTGGTGTTTTGTCGAAACCATAACCAAAATCGATTCCTAATAAACCAAGCATCGGCATACTTACCCTTACTCCGACTCCTGCAGAACGTTGCACTTTGAACGGATTGTAGTTTTTAAAATCTGTATAAGCAGCACCCGCATCTGCAAAAGCCAAGACATAAGCTTTCATTTGAGATTGTAAGCTAACGGGATAACGTAATTCGAGGGAGAATTTATTGTACACAGTACCACCTAATCTTCCATCGGGGGTCAAAGCACTTTCGTCGTAACCTCTCATCGAGATAACATCTCTACCATCAAGCGAGTAATTAACCATACCGCTTCCGCCCAAATAATATCTCTCGAATGGGATAACGCCTCGGTCTTGATTGTATGCACCCAAGAATCCGAATTGTGCAGTTGTTTTCAATACCAATTTTTCACCAATGAGCGTATTGTACCAATCGGCTCTGAAATTAACTTTGTAATATTCTAACCAACCAAAACGTTTTTTGTCCAATTTAGCTTGATCCACTGCGGCATCTCTGTAATCGCTAACGGGCAAACCGTTTTCGTCCAAATAACTTCCGATTGGAATATCTGCACCTGTAACCGGATTGGATTGTACTTCGGTGGTTTTGATTTTGTATTCTTCTTGATTACGCAAATCAGCATAATCGACACCATTAAACAAAGAATATGGCGGACTGAATTTGGCTCCCAAACTGATTCTCGAACCTTGTGTCGGATAAATAAATGGGTCTAAACCACCAACGTTGTCGCGGGTTAATTCGATGCCATAAGTAAGGTTTCTTGCCGTTCCGTTGTTGAATGAAATCGAACCGATTCCGTAGTTGTCCAAATCATAATGTTGGTAGCTCAATGTGTGAGATAATACAAATTTGTCATCCGGAACTGTTAGTCGTTTGGCGATACCAAAACTTACACTCATAATACCTAATCCTTGACTGCGGTCTATTCTTCTAGAGCGATAATCATAGAAGTTTTGACGACTGTATGACACGCTTCCAAAAAGCTGTGTAGGTTTTCTTCGTCCAAACCAAGGTTCTTGAAAACTCAAACTATATACCTGAAAATAAGTACTCGCTTGTAAACGCAACGACATTTTTTGTGCATCTCCCATCGGTAAAGGTTTGTAGGCGTCTTTGTTGAAAATATTTCTCAACGAGAAGTTGTCCAAAGATACCCCAAGTGTACCGATAAACGTATTTCCGCCATAACCTCCTTGCACTTCGATTTTACTTTGTCCGGTTTCAAGTACGTTCCAATTAATATCTACTGTACCGTTTTCAAAGTCCATATTGTGGATATCTGGTTGAGAAACAGATTCGGCATCAAAAAGCCCCATTGCTCCTAAACGGCGAATACTTTCGATGAGTTCTCCACGATTCCATAATTGTCCTGGACGGGTAGTAACTTCGCGCAAAACCACATAATCACGTGTTTTGTCGTTACCCGAAACGGTAATGTTGTTGTATCTCGCTTGAGGTCCTTCAAAAATTCTGAAATCAATATTAATTGTGTCGTTATCAATACGTTCAACAGGTGTAATTCTCGACCATAAATATCCATCATTCTGGTAAACACTTGTTAGGTTATATCCTTCACTATACATCGGGTCGTCGATCCGTTTTTCGAGTAATACGCCATTGTAAGGTTCTCCTTTTTTGATGCCAAATACTTGACGTAGGTATTGCTCTGTATAAGCAACATTTCCGATAAATCGAATGTCACCAAAATAATATTTTTTACCTTCTTCGATGTCAATATCTATTTTCATCGTGTTTGATTCTGGTTGATAAACGAAGGTATCTTTTACAATGCGGGCATCGCGATAACCGATTTCTTTGTATTTGCTGATGATACTTGCTAAATCTTCCTCATATTTATTTTCGATAAATTTAGAAGGTTTGAAAATACGAATTGGATTAAGCGGACTTTTCTTTTTGGTGTTTTTCATGCTTTTACGCAATTTTTTGTCCGATAATTGTTCGTTTCCGGTAAAATTGATAGATGAAACCCGCACTTTTTTGCCTTTGTCGAAACGGATGGTCATATCTCGTTTGTCAGCATCATCAGTTTCTGTAACTTGCACATCAACTGTGGTTCGGTAAAAACCATCTTCACGATATTTGTGTTCGATGTGGTTTTCTATATTTTTGAGCAAATTGTTGGTAATCGTTTTTCCTTGACGACCTTGTTCATCAAGATGCATTTCTTTGAGTAATTCTTTGGTTTTGTTCTTTCCTAAACCAAGCAAAGTAACGTTATTGATAGATGGCAACTTGGTCAAACGGAGTTCGAGATTAATCACATCACCTTCAATTGACTGTTCGTAGAAATCAATTTCGCTAAAAATGTTCATGTTCCATAGCTTATGAATCGCATTGGAAAGTTCTTCACCCGGAATACTGATTTCTTGACCACGAACCAATCCACCGATAGCGTAAATACTATTTTCGTTGTAATTGGTGTTTCCGGTAATAGTGATTTTTCCGAGTTTGTATTTTTTGACATTATCCGCAATTTCCTTAGGAATGCCATTGTTATTCGATTCCTCGAATACAGTAAGCGTGTCTTGAGCCTGTGTGGTCACCTGAGCGTTCGCTGCTGTAGAAAGTGTTGCAAAAATAAAAAATAGTTGCGAAAATGATATACGGAACATAGTTTGTTTTTAATTAATCTCTTGTTTATTTTAATTGTTCACTGGTTTTGCCAAAACGTCTTTCTCTGTTTTGGTAGCTTTCTAAAGCTTCCATCAGATGTTCAGCCGAAAAATCTGGCCATAAGACATCGGTAAAATAAAATTCTGCATAGGCGATTTGCCATAACAGAAAATTGCTGATTCTTTGCTCGCCGCTGGTGCGTATAACCAAATCTACGTCAGGCAAATCATGGGTGTAAAGATGATTATTAATTGTTGATTCGTCAATATCATCAATCGAAATTATATTATTTTTAACTTTGTCGGCAATCAGTTTTGTGGCTCTTACGATTTCTTCTTTACTGCCATAATTGAGCGCCAAAGTTAAAGTCATTCGTTGATTGTCTTTGGTTGACTCGATGACTTCTTTCAAGTTTTTAGCCACAGATTTTGGTAAAGAATCAATATCTCCAATAGTATTAAGTCTGATGTCGTTTTTCGTTAAAGTCTTTAACTCTTTTTTTAAGGCTTTGCTCAATAAAGACATTAAAGTATCGACTTCTAATTTTGGTCTGTTCCAGTTTTCTGTGGAAAAAGCAAACAAAGTCAAATTTTTTATTCCTAATCTCGCACAAGTTTCTACAGTTTGTCTGACGGCTTTTGCTCCGTTTTCGTGACCAATTGTTCTTAAAAAACCTTGTTTTTTTGCCCAACGACCGTTGCCGTCCATGATGATGGCCAGATGTTTGGGTAATGCTTCAAGGGGGATATTATTATATTGATTCATAGTGTTTTACTGTTCGCAATAACATGGGTTGCTTCCGAAGGTGTAAGTGATGCTCAAGCTACTGAAAAAATACCAGTCGTTTGTGTTTTGATTGCCAAATCGATATGCATCATAGTTATGAGAAGCAGGATTGCTTCCGTCCAAATTGTCTGTAAAAGTATATCGAAAACCTATTTCTGCACTGATAACAAATTGCTTGTTGAGTAATGCTTTTGCTCCGAAAGATAGCGGTATTGCAAGGCTGGTTTTGTCTTCTGTTTTTACCGATTTTCCAAAACCGTTAATGTGTTTTTCTTCGTATTGAAATCCGGTAATTCCGGTATATAGATAAGGTGTAAAAGTAAACCAATCGTTGTGTAAATCAAATTCGAGAAAATTAAACTCTAATCCAAAAGACAATTCGTGTAGTGTGTTATCAAAGTTCAAACCTCGTGTTTGTCTCAAAGCACTATCGGCATCGGCATCGGCGGCAGAAAGTTTTATGAAATTATAATTTACTCTCCAAGAGTGTCTTGGGCTTCTGTTCCAGCGATAAACAATTCCGTAGCCCATATCGTTTGGAGCAATAAAATTCGTTTTCCCTACATCGCCAACATAGTTTGTACCACCAACGGTAATACCAATTTCGTGGATTTGTGCCGACGAATATCCGGCAGTTAAAACCGCGATAGTCAAAATGATATGTCTGATATATATTCTCATGAACTTGCAAATATAATAATGTTATCTACAAAATGTACGTTCTTTTTACCAAAAATATGTAATTCTGTATTTTTAGTAATAAACGCAAAATGAATTTTTTTATTGTTAATTTCTTTTATCCTCGCCCCAAAGTAGTTTATTTCTCAAGGTTTTGAGAAAACTCACATCCGGAAATTCTACCATATTAACCGTGTATGGGGCCAACGAAATTTCGACAATAGTATCGTTATTTAACGCTTGAGTTTCAGAATCCAGCGAAATCAAAAACTGAGGTTCGCGTCCGCTGACTTTCATTTTTATTTTACTGCGGTCGTTGATGATAAGTGGTCTGGTTGTTAAATTGTGCGGAGCAATTGGTGTGATAACCAAGCAATTAGAGTCTGGAGTAATGATTGGTCCGCCACAACTTAACGAATATCCTGTCGAGCCGGTTGGTGTAGAAATGATAATTCCGTCTGCCCAATAAGTCGCTAAAAATTCATCGTTGATATGCGTTTCGATGGCAATCATCGAAGTGGTGTTTTTTCTGGAAATGGTAATTTCATTCAACGCAAAATTAATCTCAAAAGGCGATGTGTTTTCTTCTGGCGAATCCAATTGTAGCAAGGTTCTGCGAGACAATGTATATTCATTTTTGAACAATAACGGAATCACTTCGTCGATTTCATTTTGTTGTACATTCGCCAAAAAACCCAATCTTCCGGCGTTAATTCCGACAACGGGCGTGTTTTTACTTTTGATAAAATTCGCCGCACGCAACATTGTCCCATCGCCACCAATACTCACGAAAAAACTCAAATCTTCAGGTAAATCACTGTGTCCGGTAAATGTTTCGTATGATTTGCTAATTACATTTTCGGCAATCAACATATCGAAATAGTTTTTTTCAAAAATAATTTCAGCCTGATGTTGTTCGATAGCAAAGAGCAATTTGCTGATAATGTCTTTGTTCGAGGGTTTGTATTTTTGCGAGTAAATAGCGAATTTCATAATTTAAATGTTTAGGTATTTATCCAAATATTCTGAGCGATCTTTCAATTCGTTCAAAAATTTATCTTCGCGATGTTCCGAAATCACTTCATAATTGTATCTGCGGAAACTTTGGATGATTTCATTGATTTGCAAACCGATAATTTTCAGAGTAAACTGAATGTTGTTGCCCGAAATTTGCGTAGCGACAATGCCCAAAAGCTTGCCGCCGTTCGATTCGACAATTTGTGCAATCTGACTGAAACTGTAATCGTGCATATTTTTTTCGATAATCAACATCGTACCTTCTTCACGCACAAAAGGCATTTCGGTGAGTTGTTCTAGCACAGCATCGCGGGTTGTGTAGCCCAGATAATGTCTGTTTTGGTCGATGATGGCACAAATGTCAGATTCGTTTTTGAGCATGATTTCGATAGCTTCGAGCAAACTGAAATTTTCATTGAGATAAAAAGGATTAAAAATCTCCAAATGATTTTCAATTAGATCCTTATCATCAAGACAATGAATGTCTTCTGCCGCGAAATTCCCAACAAAATGATTTTCGTTTACGATAGGCAAATAACTCCATTTGTGCTTGCGTATCATAGACTTAGCTTCTTTCAAATGCGTTTTTAAATCCGGCATTTTGAGGTCGTTTTGGATGTCAGATAGTGTCTTTTGCATCAGTTTGTTTACAATTACTTATGCAAAATAACCAAAATAATACCAAAAACACTCTACATGTTTGTATTTTTGTACGATAAAATATTTGTTATGACCAAACTATCAGTAAATATCAACAAAATTGCGACCCTGCGAAACGCTCGCGGAGGAGATTATCCAAACGTGGTTCAGGTAGCAAAAGATGCACAGCGATTTGGTGCAGAGGGAATTACCATTCATCCAAGACCAGACGAGCGACACATTCGCTATCAAGATGCCAGAGATTTGAAAGAAGTGGTTTATACCGAATTTAATATCGAAGGAAATCCGATTCCGTCTTTCGTTGATTTGGTGTTAGAATGCAAACCTACGCAAGTAACTTTGGTGCCCGATGCCGTTGATGCGATTACTTCCAATGCCGGTTGGGACACGGTAACAAACCGTGATTTTTTGACCGAAGTGATTGCCGAATTTAAACGAAATGATATTCGTACATCTATTTTTGTCGATTCAGATAAAAAAATGATTGAAGGAGCCGTGGCAACCGGCACAGACAGAATTGAGTTATATACCGAAGAATTTGCTAGACAATTTGGTTTAGGAAACCAACAAGCAATACAACCTTATACCGAATGTGCGATTTTGGCGGGCGAACTGGGCTTAGGTGTAAATGCCGGGCACGATTTGAGTTTGGAAAATATAGCATTTTTTAAACAGAATATCCCCAATTTGCTCGAAGTTTCGATTGGGCACGCTTTGATTAGCGAAGCGATTTATTTTGGGTTGGAAAACGTCATCAATATGTATAAAAGAAAATTGAGTTAAAATGAATTTGTTGTATTCAAAAATAATCGGTGAGGGCAAACCAATGGTTATTTTACATGGTTATTTAGGCATGTCGGACAACTGGAAAACTTTAGGAAATGAATTTGCCGAAGCCGGATTTCAAGTGCATTTGCTGGATTTGAGAAACCACGGACGCAGTTTTCATAGCATGGATTTCAGTTACGATTATATGAGGCAAGATGTGGTGGATTATTGTGCTTATCATCAGTTGGAAAACATTGTACTAATCGGACATTCGATGGGTGGAAAAGTAGCGATGCTCACTGCTTGCCAACATGCCGATTTGGTAGAAAAATTGATTGTTGCCGATATTTCGCCAAGACAGTACGCTCCACATCATCAAGATATTATGCAAGCGTTGAACGCTGTTGATTTCAGCCAGATATCTTCTCGCAAAGAAGTAGAAAATATCATGAGTCAATATATTAAAGAGTTTGGCGTATTGCAATTTTTGATGAAAAACGTACATCGGATTACGCCCGAACAACTCGGATTTCGATTTAACCTCAATGCGTTTAATCAAGACGATACCAAGATTGGCGAGGCTTTGCCAGACGATGCGATTTTCGATAAACAAACTTTGTTCCTGAAAGGCGAAAATTCAAAATATATCCAATCAGAAGATGAAGCGCTGATTAAAAAACATTTCCCGAATAGCGAAATAAAAACGATAAGCGGGGCAGGGCATTGGTTACACGCCGATAACCCCTCAGCATTTTACGACAAAACAATGGATTTTGTAAAATAGAAGGTTTTCTCCAAACAAAAAACCAGACATCAGCGGTTTGCTTGTGTCTGGTTTTTTGTTATGTATAGAAAGTCTGTCATTTCGACGAATATATTATTAGGAGACAAGAGACAGGAATCAAGACATTTGTAAATAGGCGTATTCGCTTATTCCCATATTCGCTAATTGACAAACCTCTGTGCCTCTCTGCGTATTTCTTTGCGAATCTCTGCGGTAAAACCAACAGCGACACCGTCGCCAACAGCCGTCAGTTTGTCAAGCTGAACTCGTTTTACTTCGTACAATTCGCAAGCTCGGGTCAGTTTCTTACCCAGATTAGTCAAAATGCTAAAAACCAACACATTAAAATTGTTTCACCACCAAGCCCTTGCAAATTGTAGCTTACAAAGGTTTTTTTTTAATTATTTAGTTTTTGAAATACGCAAATTTAAAATGTTAAAGTTTTGGATTTTTAACTCGGTTAATTTGCTTTATGTTTTTTTTAAGTATATATTAGTCCTGTCTTTAAAATCGCGATACACAAGATATTGTCGGAATAAGTTGCAACAGCGACTTAAAAATTTCTGTAGGCAACGTCATTAAAACCAATAAAAAGATGAGAAAGTTTTTATTTAGTGCATTAGCGATAGTAGCTTTTGCAGGAAGCGGTTTCGCTTCAAATGAGGTAGTTTCAGAAAACGCTGAAACAAAGACGGTAACGACAGTAACAACTGTTGAAGAAATGATGAATCTTTTAGTGTTAGGTAGAAACCCTTGTGAATTCAATATTTGGGTAGAAGATGAGAATGGGGATCAGTTAGATTGGTGGCTTGGCACTGGACCAGAAGGAGGATTCCCTTGCTTGGAATTAGCGATATCCACTATGGAGAAAGTTAAAAGTATGTATCCAAAAGCAAAGGTGTCTTTACAAATAACTCAAATATAAACAAGAACCATATCTGTGGATAATATTTCCACAGATATGGTTTAACATTATAATGTAAACAATATGAAAAACATAATCAAATACTTCGCAATTGTATGGCTATGCTTTTTCGCAGACCAATCTTATGCTCAAGCCGAAGGAATAAAAGTTGAATATAAAGGAATATTCAACACTGATAATCCTGTCGAAATAACCGGATTTTTGTATACTATTTCTTCCAGTGCGATATACGAAAAAGATTTAAGTACCAGAAAAAATTTAAACGAACCAGAACCACTACCGGAAGAATTTGTAACACGAGAATATACTCCTTCTTGGGAAAATGATTTATATGCCGTCGATTTTACATCTCATATCGTTAATACTTTTGATTGGATAATAGCAGGCAATAAATCAAAAATTACAGACAAAGCTGTCATCAATTGGAAATTGATTAATGAGAAAAAACTTATAGATGGCATAGAATGTTATAAAGCTACTGCTTATTTTAGAGGAAGAAATTGG
>DATGOD010000128.1:0-5165 GCA_035306305.1 Flavobacterium sp. | reverse complement strand
TATCCAGCTTGAATGTTAGACTAAATCCACACTTAACGGCATTTCTATAGGTTGTAAAACGCTCTTTTCGTTTCCAGTTTTAGATATTTATTTTTTGATAATTTGTTTTCATTCTTAAGTTGCATTTAATTTACTGGTTATCAACCCCAAATCACTAATTTTAAACTCTTTGTTTTACTTCCTTTCTAAAATTCTCATTGCGACTTCTAATTTATCTATTTCGTTCCAAAAAAACATTTGTCAAGATACTTTCAAACTATCATTTTTTAAAATATTTATTATGAAATAATTGTAGAAAAAAACAGTACAAACTCAAAGGTCTGTACTGTTTAAATGAGTGTTTTTTATTTGTTTAATCCCGTATCAACTTTTCGGGAGGATACATTTATTTCAAAACAATTTTTAAAACTTCAACGTTAACCCAACCAAAAAATTCATCATCGCTTGCGGATAATATCCAGCTCCTTCTTGGGTGGCTATTTGCCCGGGATTAGACCAGTCGTCATCGAAGGTGTAATAAAATCCGTTGGAGATATATTCTGTATCGAAAATATTATTAACCATCAAATCGATGCGAGCTTCTTTGAACCATTTTTTGAGCGGTAATCGGTAACTTGCTACAAAATCGGTGGTGGTATAAGCCTTTAATTTTGACTTTTCTCTATCGGTATTTCCCATATATTGCTCGCCAACATATTTGGTTAATAAGGTCAATGACAAATCATCTATCGGCAAAAATGTGATGGCGTTTCCGGCAATAATATCCGGAGAAAAAGAAATTGATGTGTTTCCGAAATGGCGAATTTCTCCATCAAATTCTGCTCGATAATCTACATTTTTGTTTTGACTAAAGGTTAGATTTGGTTGCCACAACCATTTTTCGTGGAAACGATATTTTGCATCAATTTCGATACCTGCCCGATAACTTTTCCCTGAATTTTCTCTCACAGCTGCTCCCACATCGTTCAATGCTCCGGTCAAAACCAATTGATTGGTATAGTGCATATAATATCCGTTAATGTTCAATTGAAAATTGGTTTTGTTGAGTTTCCAACCCAATTCAAAATCATCCAACGTTTCAGGTTTAGGATTTCCGTTTTCATAATCATTACGATTAGGTTCACGGTTGGCTCTGGCATACGAAAGGTAAAAATTGTTCTCGTCGTTGAGCAAATAAGTTACCCCAGCTTTTGGATTGAAAAAATTAAATTTATCATCAACCAAACCGGTATCTTGTCCATTGGCTTCATAAGTTACGTTTCGCAACTGTAAATCTCCGTACAAAATCCATGAATCATCAATGGTATAAGTTGCTTTGGCAAATACGTTTGCATCATTTTTGGTCGAATTATCAAAATAATAATATTGTTTATATTGATAATCGAGCGGTTCGCTGGTCCACAAAATATCGCCATAATGGTCGCCTTTGTATTGATTTGCCGCTCCGCCAATCATTAAATCAAAATTATCTTTGTTGTAATTAACCGAAAAAGTGAGTCCGTAAAAATCATTTTCGAGATATTTTCGACGAATAATATCAGATTCTTCAATCAATTCTCCATTAACCATAATTGGTTCAAAACCATATTCGGTAATATCTTCTCCGGCTTTGTAATTTTCGTAATACCCCAAACCGTCGGTGTAATGAAACGCCAAACTCGATTGCCAATTATCTGACCATTTTTGATGCCAATGCAATTGATAATGATTTTGCTTATAATTGTCGGTTTCGTTATCATAAAAACGCATATTTCCGTCAGCATCAAAATACATTCCAGACGTATTAAATCGCCGTCCGTATTTTTCAATATCGCTATCCTCTACCCCATTCCACGCTTGATATGTTTTTTCGTTACCTCCAAAAGTCAGCAATTTAATCAACGTATTTCCTTCCACGTAAGTACCTTGTAAAAAATACGATTGCAAACGACTCGAAGCCCGATCGATGTATCCGTCTGAACGCATATCAGACAGTCGCCCGGTTAGTTCAAATCGATTATCGATTAATCCTGTGGTAAATTTAACTGTGTGTTTGCGAGTATTGAACGAGCCAAATGAATTAGCAATTTCGCCACCGGCATTGTAAGCATATCCGTCGGTGAGCATATTTAAACTTCCTCCGAAAGCTCCCGCACCGTTGGTCGAAGCACCCACACCTCGTTGCAATTGCATATTCTCGACACTTGATACAAAATCGGGCATATTGACCCAAAACGTTCCGTGCGATTCTGCATCGTTATACGGAATTCCGTTAATGGTTACATTGATGCGCGTAGCATCGCTACCACGAACTCTGATTCCGGAATATCCCACACCATTACCGGCATCTGACGTGCTAACCACCGACGGCATAAAGTTGAGCAAAGCCGGAATGTCTTGTCCTAAATTACGGCTTTCCAAATCTTTTTTGGTAATCTTGGAAAAAGTCATTGGTGTGTTGTCTTTGGCTCTGATTGATTGGATAATCAATTCGTCCAAAGTTTCCTCGGTTGATGCATTGCTCAGCGAATCTTGCTGTGTTTTTAATGATTCGTCAGTCTGTGCCAATGCTGTCGTCGTGCTTAGAATACATAAGCCAACGGCATAAAAAAAAGGTCTTTTCATTCGTAAAATAAATTACAAATAAAAGGGGCATTATTTTCTGTTAAACAATTGATTGATAACAAAACAAAAGCGTGCACATTCTTTTGTTTTATTTTTCCCTTGGCAGCATTACCTGCCCAGGTTCATTGGGTATGATCTCAGCCGTTATAGGCACCCCTTTGAGAACGCTGCAAAGGTAATAATCTTTATACATTTGACAAGTTTTGTAAACAGATTATTTTTTGTATCCTTCCGTAATGAAAAAGTTGCGTTACATACCCGGAATTATTTCTATTATTCTGTTGCCAATTTTAGGTATTTGGTATATGAATAAACACAATTATTTCCAACAATTATCTGCCCACTCTTTTACCGCTATAGATTTTGCTGAGATAGAAAGAATAAACGAAGAATATGAGTATGTTACTATTTCCAATGAATTTGAAAAACGAATTTATAAAGAAGTTACTTTAAATCATGATAAAAATGCTGAGATTACTTTTAAATATATCGACGAATTTGTAGATAATGTAATTCAAACAAAAGATACAATTAATGGGCTGAAAATTCATTTTAACAAAAATGCAACTTACAATGAATTTATTGAGGTGCTGAATATTTTTAGTGAAAGAGGTGCTCAAGTATATACTTTAGACAACAATACAATGTATTTTGTAGGAAGAGATTGGTCTCCACCTTCTTCTGATGATTTAGACATAGAAGGTATATTTGTTATGACATGTGGTGTTCCTCCTACAGAAAAAGCCGAACCAAAATCCACTTTTCCACAAATTTGGGAAAACCTTAAAACTCAGTTTTCACAAAACAAAATCATTTACAGTGCATACATTGTTTTTGCCTTGATTGTACTCATCAACTTTATACAAACAAAGAAAAAAGCACTTGTCCAATTAATCAGCAAGTGCTTTTGTTAGTTTAACCAAAATATTATTTACACATTTCTGCGTAATATTTATAGAATAACGGAATGGTTTCAATTCCTTTCAAGTAATTGAAAACCCCGAAATGCTCATTTGGCGAGTGAATCGCATCTGAATCCAAACCAAAGCCCATCAAAATAGATTTTGATTCCAATTCTTTTTCAAACAAAGCCACAATCGGAATACTTCCGCCCGAACGAACCGGAATTGGTGCTACGCCAAAAGTGTCAGTATAGGCTTTCGCTGCCGCCTGATAGCCAATCGAGTCAATAGGCGTTACATATCCTTGTCCGCCGTGATGTGGCGTTACTTTCACTTTTACAGCTTTTGGAGCAATGCTTTCAAAATGATTTTTAAACAAAGCGGTAATTTCTTCCCAATCTTGATTGGGTACCAAACGCATCGAAATTTTTGCATACGCTTTCGATGGAATTACGGTTTTTGCTCCTTCGCCAGTGTATCCGCCCCAAATTCCGTTTACATCCAACGTCGGACGAATCGAGTTGCGTTCGTTGGTGGTATAACCTGTTTCGCCATACACATCATTAATATCCAACGCATTGTTGTATTCTTCTTGAGAGAAAGGGCGTTTTGCCATTTCGTTTCTTTCTTCCTGTGAAAGTTCTTCTACTTTATCATAGAATCCCGGAATGGTAATGTGATTGTTTTCATCGTGTAAAGACGAAATCATTTTGGTCAAAATATTGATCGGATTGGCAACCGCACCGCCGTATAAGCCTGAATGCAAATCGCGATTTGGACCAGTTACTTCCACTTCTACATAGCTCAAACCACGCAAACCTGTTGTGATAGAAGGTTGTGTGTTAGAAATCATTCCGGTATCAGAAATCAAAATAACGTCATTTTTGAGTTTTTCTTTATTTCTTGGTACAAACCACGACAAACTGCTTGAACCGACTTCTTCTTCGCCTTCAATCATAAATTTCACGTTACATGGCAAAGTGTTTGTTTGCATCATCAACTCTAAAGCTTTCACGTGCATAAACATTTGTCCTTTGTCATCGCAAGCTCCTCTGGCAAAAATTGCTCCATCTGGATGAAGGGCAGTTTCTTTGATAACCGGTTCAAATGGTGGTGAATCCCACAAATCAATTGGATCGGCAGGTTGCACATCATAATGTCCGTAAACCAAAACGGTTGGTAAATCTTCATTGATGATTTTTTCACCATATACGATAGGATACCCTGGTGTTTCGCATATCTCAACTTTGTCGCATCCTGCTTTTTCTAAAAATTCTTTGACCTTGTCGGCAGTGTTTAAAACATCTTGTGTAAAGGCACTATCTGCACTAACAGATGGGATTTTTAACAAGTCAATAAGCTCATTTATAAAGCGTTCCTTGTTTTCCCTGACGTAATCATTTATTTGTTCCATATTTAAAAAAAGAAAGTAAATTATAATTTGATAACAAATGTAGTGAAAAAATTTGGTTCAACTATTGCATAATTAATTTCTGTTCGTATATTTGCACCGTCTTACAAGAACGTTGAGTTCTTCCAAAGCCGCGGGTGTGGTGAAATTGGTAGACACGCCAGACTTAGGATCTGGTGCCGCAAGGTGTGTAGGTTCGAGTCCTATCACCCGCACTTTTAACCCTGACTTTTAATAAGTTAGGGTTT
>DATGOD010000127.1:0-10780 GCA_035306305.1 Flavobacterium sp. | reverse complement strand
ACGCCAAGATTTAACCACTTCTATTGACGATTTATTAGACGACATCGAAGCCGGAGAAAAGTACATGAAAGTGTATAAACAAATGAAAATGTACAACGACGAAGAACTTAATCCGGTGCTGTATAACCAGAAAAAATAGGTTGATATGCCAAACAAATACGTAAACTTTATTTCGGACGAACATTTATTAAATTGCATTGAAAATTTGCACAATGCTTATTTGCGAGCCAAAAACAATGTTTCCAAAAAAAGTTTTTACAACAATAAAGTTGATACGATTAAATTGACATTCGACGCTAGATTCAATAATATCAACGAAGAAGATTTGATTCAGTCTGAAATTCTTCGGCAAATTGATAAGTCCATCAATAATTCTATCGGGACTTTTCACGAACAAATTTTGGGTGGAATTGCTGGTTATGAAATGGGAAATTTAAGTGGTTTTGATATCAAAGCCAATGACGATACTTTGTTTGCCGACATCAAAAACAAACACAATACAATGAACAGCAGTTCTGCGGAAGCTTTGTTTCAGAAACTGGCTCGCTATGCCGATGATTACAAAAAAGCAAAATGTTATTGGGTTCAGATTTTAGCGAAAAATAGTTTCAACGAACATTGGAAAGGTGAAATTAATAGAAAAGAATACAGTCATTCCCGAGTTTTCAAAATTTCAGGCGACCAGTTTTATGCATTACTTTCTGGGCAAGAAGATGCACTTTTTCAATTATACAAAGCACTTCCAAAAGCTATTGAAGATTATCTAAAATCTATTGAAAAAGAGAATGTTGTAAAAGAAAATTCGGCTTTGGACGAAATTACATCCGAAACCGAAAAGTCAAAGCGTTCTATTCTCGACCAAATTACTTTTGAGAATTTCAGTTATTACTTAGGATTTGACAAATTGTAATATTCATTCAAGAATTTAATAATGGAATAGCCGACTTCCCGACCTAAATTAACGGGAACGGCATTTCCAATCTGTTTGTATTGTTGTGCCAACGAACCTGTAAATTCCCAATCGTCGGGGAAAGTTTGAATGCGTGCATATTCACGAACGGTAAAAGGTCGAGTTTCGTCCGGATGACAACGCTCCGTTTGTTTTTGTGCCGGACTGCAAGTCAATGTTAAACAAGGTTCGTCCCAGCCAATTCTTCGTGCCATTCCTGTTTTTCCACCGCCTAAATAGAAACTTCCACCCATATATTCTTTTTGAATTTCCAAAGGCAAATCGCGCCAATATCCTTTTGGTGGAACCAAATCCAGCACTGCTTTTTTACTTTCAGGATATTTTGCACCGTTTGATTTTGGTACATTACAATCGAACAATTCGCCTTTTTTCAAAGCATCTTTTAAGTTGTAGATTTTATTGTAAGGTTTTGGATATTCGTATTTTACATTAATATCTTTTCTAATTCCGACCAAAATCAATCGCTCTCTTTTTTGCGGAACTTTGTAATGAATAGCTTTTAAAACTTCTACAGGAACAACATTATAACCGATTTCGTCCAAAATAGAAATCATTCCTTGCAAGGTTTTTCCATTGTCGTGACTCAATAATCCTTTGACGTTTTCGCCAATGCAAATCGGTGGATTTACTTCTTTTACCGCACGTGCAAATTCATAAAACAGCGTTCCTCTTGCATCTTCCAAACCTAATCTTTTTCCGGCATAACTAAATGCCTGGCAAGGAAATCCGCCGGTTACAACATCTACTTGATTGTGATATTCGGCAAAACTAAAGTTTTTAATATCTCCTTCTAAAACATTCCAATTTGGACGATTTTTTCGCAAAGTTTGGCAAGCAAATTTGTCGATTTCGTTTAAAGCAACACATTTCAAACCTGCTTTTTCCAATCCGCCTGCCAATCCGCCTGCACCGGCAAAAAGTTCCAAAACTTTGTATTCGCGATTGGGTTCGACAAAATTAGAAATTGTTTCGGTTGAATCGGGTTGAATAAAATCAGCAAACAACTTTAAAACATCCGATTTCCGATAAACACGATAATTGCTCATCGGTTCACGAACCGCCGAAAGTTTTCCTTCTTCATCCCAACGGCGAAGTGTTTTGGTACTTTTATTCAGTAATTTTGCTGTTTCTGAAATCGTTAAATATTCACTCATAACCAAATTATACAACATTAGACATTGGTTACAAATTTAAAGGATTTTTTTTTATTATATTGCGATTTATTACTTCGATATTTTTACCTTAGCCTAATATTTTTTCAAGCTATGCAAAAAAGCAAAAAACTATTGTCCATATTATTATTTACCGTACTCATTTTGATTGTGGGTGTACTGATATGGTCATTTTTCAACCCGTATGCACGCGCGATGCTCATTCCGTTGGGAATGTTGAGTATTTATTACCTATTAATCTTTGGATTTGTTTCATTAACCGGGAAATCTGATTCGAGAACATATTATTATTTTATATTAGTTTTAGCCATTATTCCCCTACTTACTTTAGGAATTGCTTACGACAGATTTATTGATTTTTCGGTATCGTTGCTCAAATATATACAACAATGAAGCATTTGTTAGTTATCAGACTGTCTGCAATGGGCGATGTAGCGATGACTGTGCCCATTTTGCGGGCATTGGTCAATCAATATCCCGATGTAAAAATTACGGTAGTTTCCAGACCTTTTTTTGCACCTTTTTTTGAGGATATTCCGCAAGTGAATTTTTTTCCCACCGATGTCAAAAATACCTACAAAGGATTTGGTGGAATTGTCCAATTATATCGAGATTTAAAAAAATTGAATATCGATGCCATTGCTGATTTACACAACGTTTTGCGTTCAAAAATTCTGCGTACATTATTCTCTTTTTCTGGAATTAAAATTGCGTTTACCGATAAGGGCAGGGCAGCTCGTAAGGCTTTGACACGAAGCGAAAATAAAATTTTTAAACCTATCAAATCAGTTTTTGAACGTCATGTCGATACTTTGACAAAATTGGGTTTGCCGATTGATTTAAAAAATCAGCCGGAAATTGAACGAAAATCGTTGAATGATTCCATTATTTCGGTAACTGGAAACAAAGACAAAAAATGGATTGGAATTGCTCCATTTGCTCAATATCAAACCAAAGTTTATCCGCAAGATTTGATGAGAAAAGTAATTCAAAATCTGAACGAAAATAGTGCATCCAAAATATTTCTTTTCGGTGGAGGAGGAGAGGAGCTAAAAAAATTGGAGGAGCTACAAAGAAGATTAGAAAATGTTGTTGTTATCGCCGGAAAATTGTCTTTTCGGGACGAATTGATTCTTATCCAACATTTGGATGTTATGCTTTCGATGGATTCCGGAAATGCTCATATTGCTGCGATGTACAATATTCCGGTTGTTACGCTATGGGGAAATACGCATCCTTACACTGGATTTGCACCTTTTAACCAACCGTTGGAAAATTGTCTTACGGCACACAGAGAAAAATATCCGATGATACCTACATCAGTTTATGGAAAAAAGCAAGTTGAAGGTTATGAGGATGTTATGCGTACAATTGAACCAAAAAGGGTGGTAGAAAAGCTCGAAAAGGTACTGAAATAGGCAGTTTTAAAAGGTTTTTAAATCTGATGTTGATAATTTTTTGACATCTGCTGGTTTACAATCATTTAACGATTTTATAAAATTGTTGATAAATAAAAACAAATCTGAAAAAGTAATTTTGCATATTTGAATTTAATTTTCAATACACGAATCGAAATGAATTTGGCAAGTGAAAAGTATAAAAATGTATTAGGTAATTATTAAGAACTTTCAACCAGTTATCAACAGTTATCCACGCTTGTTTTCATCGACAAAAAGTAGCTTAAATCATCATCAACATTGTGAATAACTAATCAACTTTATTTCATTTTCAATATGTTATAAAAATCCTAAAAGTTGATAAGTATTAAAAACTGAAAAATCAAAGCTTTTTACAAATAAGATATGCTACAAATCAACAACTATAATAGAGAAGAAATATTTTATTTTTAAAAAATTTATTTTCTTATTTAAATAAATAGATGTTGATATGTTTTTGAATGGAAAAAAAATATAATTTCCGTAGGACAGTAAAATTTATATATTTAATTTTGTCGGCATATTTAAATCAATGATTATATCAATAAACATAAAGAAGGGAAAGAAGTTTATCTTACGTCATAAGTCGTGAGCAATTTCTCTTTTGTACCATTTATAACATACAAAAAAGGCTTGTCAATCACGACAAGCCTTTTTTTATTTACTAATTTTTATAATACAACGAATACATGAAAGTACTCAAATTTGGAGGAACATCTGTAGGTTCTCCCGAACGGATTAAAAATCTGTACGAAATCATCAGTTCCCAATCGGGTGACAAAAAAATCATTGTGCTGTCGGCAGTTGCCGGAACCACAAATAGTCTGGTTTCTATTGCAGAGAGTTTTAAAAATGAAAATAAACAAGAAGCTATTCGACAAATTAATGATTTACATCAGTTTTATAAAACCTTCATCGATGAGCTCTTTGTTAGCCATGATTTTAAACAATTTGCCGAAGAATCTATCAATAAACATTTTGATTTACTCATCGGTTTTGCCAATGATTTATTTACAACCGCCGAAGAAAAAGTAATTTTAGCTCAAGGTGAATTAATTTCTACTTTTCTTTTTCATTTACATTTAAAAGAAATAGGCGTAAAAGCTGTATTGTTATCTGCCTTAGATTTCATGCGAATTAACGAAGATGGCGAACCTGAAAGTGATTATCTGCAAGAAAATCTACAAACATTGTTGCAATCAAACAAAAACGATGATTTGTTTATCACACAAGGATATATTTGTCGAAATGCTTTTGGTCAAGAAGATAATCTCCGAAGAGGAGGAAGCGATTATTCAGCTTCATTGATTGGAGCAGCAATTACTGCTGACGAAATCCAGATTTGGACTGATATTGATGGTTTTCACAACAACGATCCAAGATTTGTGAGTAATACACAGCCTATCCGATTTTTGAGTTTTGACCAAGCAGCAGAGTTGGCTTATTTCGGAGCAAAAATACTTCATCCACAAAGTGTATATCCTGCACAGAAAAATAATATTCCGGTCAGATTACTCCACACTTTAAATCCAAATGCACAAGGAACATTGATTACCAATGCACATAAACCTACAAAAAATATCGTTGCCGTGGCTGCAAAAGACAATATTACAGCTATCCGAATTAAATCTTCTCGGATGTTGATGACTTACGGATTTTTGCGAAAAGTTTTTGAAGTTTTTGAAAGATATAAAACGCCGATTGATATGATTACTACTTCCGAAGTTGCTGTTTCTTTAACCATTGATGATAAGAGTAATCTGGATGAAATCGAAAAAGAATTGAGTTATTATGGAGATGTAACTATCGATAATGACCAAACGATTGTCTGTGTTGTTGGCGATTTTCATGCGAACACTCACGGACACGTATCCATTGTTTCCGATGCACTCAAGCATTTGCCGATAAGAATGATTTCTTATGGTGGTAGCAATTCCAATATCTCTTTGCTTATTCCGGTTAAGGACAAAATTGAGGCTTTGAGAGCATTACAAAACCGATTGTTTTAATTTTAAATTCTTACAATGACTCTAACTAATTTTGTTTCGAATAATCATATCGAAACGCCTGCATATATTTATGATATTTCTCATTTGAAAAACAATTTAGCCAAAGCCAAATCTGCAGCTGATCAATTCAATTTTCATATACATTATGCTATCAAGGCTAATAACAATTCTCGCATATTAGATGTCGTTCAATCTTTTGGATTTGGAGCTGATTGTGTGAGTGGTCGCGAAATTGAATTAGCTATTTCTTCCGGATTTTCTGCCAATGATATTTTTTTTGCTGGTGTTGGTAAAACGGACGAAGAAATTATTATCGCATTAAATAGCGAAATTTCGGCTTTTAACGTCGAATCTATACACGAACTACAAGTAATAGGTGAGTGGGCAAAATTATTGAACAAAACCGCCAAAATTGCTTTGCGTATTAATCCTGATGTCGATGCACACACACATCAATATATCACAACTGGATTACAAGAAAATAAATTTGGTATTTTTTCGCACGAAATTACCAATGCTTTGGATGTGATAAGAAATAATCAAAATTTACATTTTGTTGGACTTCATTTTCATGTAGGTTCTCAAATCACAGATTTGGATGTTTTCAAGAATCTATGTTTAAAAGTTAATGAATGGAATCATTGGTTTTCTGAACGCGGATTTGTCCCAGAAATTTTAAATCTCGGTGGAGGATTAGGGGTAGATTATCATCATCCGGATGCTGTTTCAGAAGATTATTTTTTTCGATTTTTTAGTATATTTTCTCAATTTTTAGAACCATTTCCTAAACAGCAAATTCATTTTGAATTAGGGCGTTCTTTGGTGGCGTCTTGCGGAAGTCTTTTGTCAAAGGTTTTGTATATCAAGCACGGACTCAGTAAAAATTTTGCTATTCTCGATGCTGGAATGACCGAATTGCTTCGTCCTGCTTTGTATCAAGCATTTCATTCGATTCAAGTACTTAACAATTCTGCATCAAATACCAACAAATACGATGTGGTTGGTCCGATTTGCGAAAGCAGCGATTGTTTCGGTAAAGATATTCTTTTACCAGAATTGAATAGAGGGAATATTGTCGCTATTCGTACTGCAGGAGCTTATGGCGAGGTCATGTCATCACGGTATAATTTACGCAAACCACTCAGTATTTATTTTATTGAATAGTATATAGATTCTTATTTATCAGAAAGGTTGTACTTTTGCAATAAATTTTCATAGATGATTTTATTTCATTACGAAACAGATTTTGTTATAGAAAACGAATCTAATTATGCCGATTGGATTGTTTCTGTAATACAATCAGAAGAAAAAATAGCCGGAGAAATCAATTATATCTTCTGCGACGATGATTATCTGTATGATATCAATATTAATTATTTGAATCACAATACATTAACTGATATTATTAGCTTCGATTATACCGATGGAGCCACTATTTCTGGAGATATCTTCATTTCTGTTGAAAGAGTTAAAGAAAATGCTGCAGAATTAGGGATTGATTTTCATCAAGAATTGCTTCGTGTCATGGCTCACGGTGTTTTACATTATTGTGGTTACAAAGACAAATCAGATGAAGATGCCAAATTGATGAGAACAAAAGAAGATGAAAAAATCAAGATGTTCCACGTGGAACAATAATTGATTGTCTGGTAATATAAAAATAAATGTTCCACGTGGAACATAAACCAAATTATTATTTAAAAATAAAAAAATGTTTCAAGACAAATATGATGTAGTGGTAGTAGGGGGTGGTCATGCTGGTTCAGAAGCTGCAGCTTCTGCTGCCAATATGGGAATGAAAACTTTGCTGATAACAATGAGTTTGCAAAACATCGCACAGATGAGTTGTAATCCTGCTATGGGCGGAATTGCCAAAGGACAAATCGTTCGTGAGATTGATGCCTTAGGTGGATATTCTGGAATCGTTACAGATAAAACAGCTATTCAATTCAGAATGCTCAATATGTCTAAAGGACCAGCGATGTGGTCGCCAAGAGCTCAATCAGACCGAATGCGTTTTGCAGAAACATGGCGATTGATGTTGGAACAAACACCGAATCTCGATTTCTATCAAGACATGGTTTCTGGATTAATTATCGAAGGAAATCGTATTGTGGGAGTTAAAACTCAACTCGGATTAGAAGTGTTTTCTAAAACCGTAATTCTCACAAACGGAACTTTCTTAAACGGATTAATTCATATCGGAGAAAAACAATATGGAGGAGGAAGAGCAGGAGAAAAAGCTGCTTTTGGAATTACTGAAGATTTGGAAAAATTAGGCTTTGGTGCAGGTAGAATGAAAACCGGAACACCACCTCGAATTGATGGTAGAAGTTTGGATTATTCTAAAATGGAAGAGCAAACCGGAGATGAAAATCCTTCTAAATTTTCCTATTCTGATGAAACCAAACCTTTGCAAAAACAACGCTCATGTTTCATGACCTATACTTCGCCGGAAGTACACGATTTGTTGCGTGAAGGTTTTGATCGTTCGCCCATGTTTACAGGACGGATTAAAAGTATTGGACCGCGATATTGTCCATCAATTGAAGATAAAATCAATCGTTTTGCAGATAAAGAACGCCACCAAATTTTTGTAGAACCAGAAGGTTGGGATACGGTCGAGGTTTATGTAAATGGATTTTCAACATCCTTGCCGGAAGACATCCAAGCGAAAGCAATTAGAAGAATTGCTGGCTTTGAAAAAGCCAAGTTTTTCCGTCCAGGTTATGCGATAGAATATGATTATTTTCCGCCTACACAGTTAAAACATACACTCGAAACAAAGTTGATTGACAATTTGTTTTTTGCCGGGCAAATCAACGGAACGACAGGTTATGAAGAAGCCGCCGCTCAAGGAATCATGGCAGGAATTAATGCTGCACTTAAAGTGCAGGAAAAAGAACCGTTTATTCTTCGTCGTAATGAAGCTTATATCGGTGTGTTGATTGATGATTTGATTACCAAAGGAACAGAAGAACCCTATAGAATGTTTACTTCTCGTGCTGAATATAGAACGCTTTTGCGACAAGATAATGCCGATTTTAGACTAACAGAAAAGTCTTATCAATTAGGATTGGCTTCTGAAAAACGATTAAAAAGAGTAGAACAAAAGCAAAACGAAACTGAAAAAATGTTGGCTTTTTTCAAAGAAACTTCGATTAAACCCGAAGAAGCAAATCCTGTTTTGGAAGCTAATAATTCTATCCCAATGAAGCAGGCCGACAAAATGTTTAAGGTTTTTTCTCGACCACAATTACATTTGAATGATATTATAAAATTCAAAAATGTAAAACAATATTTGAGCGATAATCAACTTGATGATGAAATTATCGAACAGGTTTATATTCAATTAAAGTATGCTGGATATATCGAAAAAGAAATCAATAATGCAGAAAAATTGAATAAACTCGAAGATGTGAGAATTCCTACTAATTTTGATTATGACAAAGTCAAATCACTGTCGTTTGAATCAAGAGAAAAATTTAAAAAAATCAAACCAGCAACGATTTCTCAAGCATCAAGAATCAGCGGTGTTTCTCCGTCGGATATTTCGATTTTATTAATCCACATGGGCAGATAATTTCCAAAGTTTTAGATTTGTATTTTGAAAAATTGTACAAACGAAAAACAAAATGTTCCACGTGAAACCATTTAAATATGAAAAACAAAATCATCAAAGATTACAGCGTTTCGAACAAAGAATTTGAATTAAAATTCGATGCGAAAAATGAATTGTATCAAACTTGTTTTTCTGATTGGGAACAACTCGATTCGTATTATCAGTCCGAAAATTATATTTCGCATACCGACGGCAAACGGAATTGGTTTGAAAAAATTTACCAAATCGTAAAGCAATATACCATCAAAACTAAATGGAATTTGATTGAAAAACTTCATCATAAATCCGAATTATCAGTTTTGGATATTGGCTGCGGAACAGGCGATTTTTTGAAATACGGAATCGAGAAAATGAAATATAGTGGAGTAGGAGTGGAGCCAAATTTTGATGCACGAAAAAGAGCCGAAGAAAAAAATCTGACCGTTTTTGAAGAAATCAATCAAATACAAAACCAAAAATTTGATGTGATTACGCTTTGGCACGTATTGGAACATGTTGCTGATTTGGACAATTATTTTTCTTTTTTCAATGAAAAATTAAACGACGATGGATTACTGGTTATTGCTGTTCCGAATTTCAAATCTTATGATGCACAATATTATAAAGAATTTTGGGCAGCTTGGGATGTGCCTCGACACCTTTGGCATTTTAGTCGGACAAGTATTCAACAGTTGAGCAAGCCACATGGTTTTGATTTGATACATACACATCCGATGTATTTTGATAGCTATTATGTATCGCTTTTATCGGAAAGTTATAAATCCGGAAAGAAAAATCTTTGGAATGCCTTTCGTATCGGTTTTTTGTCTAATCAGAAAGCAAAACGCTCAAAAGAATATTCTTCACACATTTATTTGTTGAAAAAATCAAAATAAAGCGATTTAAGCGGTTTTTAGAGCTTAAAAAGTATTCTCGGTCGCCAAAATTGTTTTAAAGCCAGAAATCGAAAGTACGAAAGTTGTTTTTAATAAGTATTTTTTATTTGAAATTAGTAAACCATAAATATATATTATAAATCAACAAAAGTTAGAGAGTTTAAAAAAAATAGTATTTTTACACCAAAATTAAAACCAAATGAAATTAAGACAATTTTTTATCGTTGCTGCTTTAGGAGTAGCATTTGTATCTTGCGAAAACAATAATTCAACTCCGGCGACTTCTACGCAAGAAGCCAAATCTGAAACCAAAACTGCTTATATCGACACAGAGCGTTTGATGAAAGAATATGAAGAATCAAAAGATTTTGAAACCAAATATCAAGCGATGTCTGAACGTATGCAAAACGAATTGGATAGCGATATGAAAAAATTTCAACGCGATGTAGAAGATTTGCAAAGAAATGCACAAACCAACGGAATGCAATGGGCGCAACAAAGAGAAGCTGAATTGACCAAACGTCAGCAAACTTTGATGCAAAAAGAGCAAAACTATATGAAAAAATTCCAAGAAGAAGGAGCTATGGAACGCGACAGTTTGGTTACTAAAATGAAAGATTTTATCAAAACTTATGGAGCTGAAAATGGTTATGATTACATTTATGGTACAGGCGATGCAGCAACCGTTTTATTTGC
>DATGOD010000126.1:0-14425 GCA_035306305.1 Flavobacterium sp. | reverse complement strand
GTGAATTAGTAAATTTTGTTGAGGTAAATCAAAACAAACGATGGGCAAACCGCAACTCATTGCTTCCAGAAAAACCATCGGAAATGCTTCATAATAAGATGCATGCAATAAAAAATCGGCTTGAAAATATTTTTCTTGAATATTTTGTACCGGCTGATGTACAAAAACGTTTTTTTCTAAATCATATTTACTGATTAATTGTTCCAAATCCACTTCATCAGAAGGCAAACCATAAATGTCCAACACATAATTCGTATGCTTTTGAACCACTTTTTTCCAAACTTTCAACATTCGGTCATAACCTTTTATTGAAACAATTCGCCCGACAGCAATAGCTCGATGATTGTTGAGTTGGCTGTGCTCTTTAGGCTCAAAAGGCAAAGGATTCGGAATAATTATTTGTTTTTCTCCGGCGATAAAATCGAGATTGTCTTTTCTTAACAAAACGATTTTGTCAAATAAAGCTAAGTTTTTCTTCACCAAAAACCGATTGAAATGTTTTTTTAAACCCGAATAACTGTGATGGACAAAATAATCAAAATCGGAATGTAATTCGTAAATACAAACATTTTCCGGAAGCCATTTTTTGATAAAAAGACTTTTAATTCCGTTGTCGGCAACAACAATCACATCCGGATTAATTTGATGAACCGTTGTTTGAATGTATTTTTTATAAGCCCAAAAAGCCGAAATACTATTTACACGAACAGGGCAATAATGAAAATTGATTTTGGAGGAAAAATCAAAAAACGATGTAGAAGTTTCGTCATTTGTCGATAAAATATGTACGTTGTAATTCATTTCTTCGACCAAATAATTGGTTTTCAAAGATAAAACCCTCGAAACGCCGCCCGAATTGGTAATATTTGATGCAATGTATAAAATCGTTTTCATGATAATTTCATTAAATCAAGCCATTGTGGACCAATCGTTTTTAAATCAAATTTTTGTACCGATATTTGAGCATTTTCTTTGCATCTTTCATACAATATATTATTGTTCAGCATTCGGTTTATTGCCAAAGACAATTCTTCAATATTTTGATTTTCAACCAATAATCCGTTTTCTTCATGTAGAATAATTTCATTAGGACCGGAAACACAATCGTAGGAAACAACAGGCGTTCCACAAGCCAAACTTTCAATCAAAACATTGGGCAAACCTTCAAAAGCACTACACAAAACCGTGAATTTTGCCCGATGCATATACGCATACGGATTGGACTGAAAACCAATAAAATGCACATTTTGAGAAATATGTAATTCATTGGCTAAATCTTTATAATTATTAATCAAACTACCATCTCCGCAAATAACCAAAGGAACTTTTTTTTCGGAAAGTGCGTAGGCTTTCAACAAATGGTCAAATTGTTTCACGGTATTTTCCATTTGACCGACAGCCAAAATAAAATCTCCTGAAAAATCAATCGACGTTTGCATTTTTTGCCGAATTAACTCAAAATCAACGGGATTGTAAATTAAACGAGTGTTTTTAAAACCGTATTTTTTTGCCACAGCTTGTTCTATAAATTGCGTGATTGTTACCACGGCAAACTTTTTTTTGTAAATAATATTTGCCCAAATTTTGCTCGGCGGAATGTAATGCTCCAACGCCGAACTGTGAATTGTTAAAATCGTTGGTGCGTTGTAGAGCCATCGACTGATTAGTGCTTCTTGTATGTTTTTTCTACGAAAGCGAAAATCAATAATAAAATCAAATTTTTCTTTTCTGAAATAGCTGTAAAGTGCTTTAAATCTGGTAAATCTGCCCCAAAAACCATCGTTAGCTTTGTGTTCTTCTGTAGAAAAAACGATGCCTTTGTAATCATATCCCAACTCGTCGATAACCGTAACAATATGAATATCAATGCCACATGCATCAAAAAAATGAGAAAGATTTGCCATCACTTTTTCGCCGCCGCCACCGCTCAATCGATAACCAACCAATGCGATTTTATATTTATTTTGAAGTTTCAAAAGGGTTTGTTATTTTTGATAAAATTCTACTTTATGAATCAGCTACCTTTGGTAAGCGTTATCTGCCTTTGTTACAACCACGAGAATTTCGTGCTCGAAAGCCTAAATTCCGTGCAGAATCAAAGTTACAAAAATATCGAAATTATTGTTGTGGACGATAATAGTTCTGACAAATCTGTCGAAATTATCGAACAATGGATAAAAGACACAGATATTTCTGTGCGATTTATCCAACATCAAACCAATATGGGCAACAACAAAGCTTTTAATAATGCGGCAAAGTTGGCAAACGGAAGTTATTTGATTGATTTGGCTGCGGACGATGCTTTGCTGGAAGATGCGGTACAAAATCAGGTGGAAGCGTTTTTGAATAATTCGGAAGCTGCTTTGGTGTTTGGAAACGCAGAAGTAATCAACGAAAACGGTCAGTTTTTAAATTATTTTTTTCCGGTTAATGAAGATAAAAAAGTAGTTGAAACAGCGATTAAAAACACGACTTATGAAAGCGTTTTGCAAGGTGGAAATTGTATGTGTTCTGTGAGTAGCATGATGAAACGTTCTTATTTTGAGGAAATTAATGGCTACGACGAAAGTTTGTTTTATGAAGATTTGGATTTTTGGTTGCGTCTTTCTCGCATCAGTCCTTTTGTTTTTATCGATAAACCATTGGTACAGAAAAGAGTGGTAAGAAATTCGCAATCCAGTTTTTTTACCAAAAAGAAAAATGATTATGCTTTAAAAATCAATGATACAACTTATCGAATTTTGAAAAAAGCATTTCAAATGAATGTGAAAAAATCGGAATATAAAGCCTTGCTGAAACGAATTCATCACGAAATAAAACACAATATCGAATTGAGAAATTATGGTTTATTATTGAAATTGGTTGTTTTAAAAATAAAAACGGAATATAAAATTCGGGTTATAAAGTAGCTAAATATTTTTTAAACTCCTTAAAATCACGGACATAATCGCTTTCGTCGAATTCTTCGGATGCAATGACTAAACAAACTGCTCCGGCTGAAAAATTTCGTATTTCTCGCCAAGTATTTATAGGCACAAGCAAGCCTTCGTTGGGTTTGAACAGCCGATGAGTCATTTCTTCTTTTCCGTTATTCAATACAACGTCAAAGCTTCCGGCTACAGCAATGATGAATTGTTGTAAATTTTTATGAGCGTGTCCGCCGCGTTCTGCTCCGCTGGGAACATCGTATAGAAAATAAACGCGTTTTATGGTGAATGGAATAGTGTTTCCTTCAATTACAGATAGATTTCCGCGAGGATCTTCGATTTTGGGAAGTGTGATTATTTTATTCATTTATGTTAAAAAATGTTTTTAATTTATTCAATAATAGATGATTAAAAAGGTATTTGTCCAATTTGATTAAACTGTAAAATAAAGATACTACAAAAAAAATGGACAGTAAAAAATAATACCAATACGATTCAAATTCAAAATAACTAATAGTAATTATTGAGCTTATCAAAGCGATAGTAATCATTAATTTTTTTACTTTTAATTGAATGTTAAAATCATAGCTTTTTCGTACAAAATAATAAATGTAAATTGCAGATAGAAAATAGTTAATTGCAATAGATAATCCTATACCATATAAACCGATTTTGTCGTATAGAAAAACGGTTAAAACAACATTTAATACGTCGCTGAGAATATTAATGTAGAAATATTGTTTGATGTCGTTGTTAGACAAAATCATATATCCGACCACATAATTGAAACCTCTCAAGAATACAGAAAAAAGCCCAAAAACTAATATTTCATATACTGGAATAAACTCGCTTGAAAATAATATTTCAATACAAAAATTCCCGACTAAATACATGAAAAATATTGCCGGCATAAGAATTAGTAAACATAGTTCTAATTGATTATTAACTAATTCGTTAGTTAAATAGTTGTTTTTATGTTTTAAGACTTCTGTTAATTTAGGGAAATAAAATTTACTTATAGCGATAAAGATTATACCTACGTAAGAAACCATTAAAACATTTCCGATTTGATAATATCCTAAGATATTTCCGCTATCTAAAGGTTTTAAATAAGTTCTGATAAGGTAGTAGCACAGCAATCCAACAAAAGAATTGATAGCTAATAATCCACCTGATTTTGAGAAATATTTGATTTTTGATTTGATTTCTTCTTTAGAAAGTTGTACGGATTTTGTTGTATATTGAATTGTTCCTCGCCAAAAAATAAAAAAGTTTACAACGGCTGTAATAATCATTGCTAGAATAATTCCGTCGATTTTGTAATAATAATAACATCCAATAAAAATTATAGAATTAGTAAAATTACTGATAATATTTAAAATTATTAATTTTTTAATATTTTGTAATCCTTCTAATAAAATAGTCCGACTTTGAACATAACTTGTTCCAATAAAATAAATGGCTAAAAACACAAACCATAATTTGTATTTGTCTGAATCAAAAGTTTTTATGCTGAGGTAATTGGAGAAAATGATGGAGAAAATAGCCGCTAATATTCCGGTTGCTATCACGAAAATATTGACGAATTTTATGGTTTTATTTAAGGTTTTTTGGTCTGATAATTTGTTGGCGGCAATTTCTCGAACACCGGTGAACTGAACTCCAAAACCGGTTAGTGAGATAATTAATTGTGCTATGTTTTCTACCAATCCAAGTATTCCAACACCAGCCGGACCAAGAAAATAGCTGGCAGATTTATTGACAAATACACGCAACAACATCCGGATTACTTCGACAATTCCGAATAATCCAGTTGCTTTAAATAACGATTTGTAATTGGCGTTGCTCATTCTACATCACAGTCAATTTTTGTATAAGACAATTTGAAGGCTTCATACCACGTTTTCCATTTATCAAATAAATCATTATCTGTAGTTTGGTTTTTTATCGAATTTTTTATCCATTCATTAGGAATGTTATTCACAAAATCATTGATTGGATATGTATTTCCTTGCAACCATTGCTCGTTCAGTATTTGATTAATTTTGAAAATATCAACAGTTGCTTCCAAGTGTTCTTTTGAGATTAAGGTAGCGGTGGTTTTGTAGGTTGCTTTTATAATTTCTTCTTTTGTATTTCCTACATTTGTTGGGATTTTGCTTTTTAAAAGTTGCCGAATTTGGTTGAGTTCGTCCACATTATTTTGATGCAAATTCCAGCATGCATTATAATATCTTTTAGAGAAAACGCCTCCGGCTACATTATATAATTGATAATAAGTCAAAAGTTCTTTGTTGTAATCAGTTAGTCTTTTGATAATACTGCCTATTTTTAACTTATTTGTTCGGAATATAGTGTTGAATAAAACAGAATTTTTTGTAAAAACATTAGGTTTAGTTACATTAAAATATTTTGATGAAGTAACAATATTGTCAGAAATTAGATTTTTATTTTTTAGCCACATAAAATTGACCATGTCCATTTTTAATTCATCAATATTTTGTTTAAAATCGGTATAATTTATCGTTTTTGTAAACCACATATCATCTTCCAAAAGAATAAAACGTTCACTACCTTTCAGCATTTCTTCTTTCCAAAACATTGCCGGAATTACCTTTTTTGGTATTTCATTTTGTAAAATAGCCTTGCTTTTTTCGGCATAATAACTGGATTTTACAACTTTAATTTCTGGGTATAATTTTTGTATTTTATCCAAATATTTTTTGGGTGTTCCATCATCTAAAACAATAATTCTACCATCAAAATTTTTCAAAAATTGATAAATACTCGCAATAGTTCGATGTAACAAATAAGCCCTGTTGAAAGATTTAATATATATGTCCATTAAAATCTGTTTATATGCAATTTACATCACAAAGATAAAAAAGCACTATTATTGGTGTATCCTCCATATTTAAACTTTTTCTTTTTTGAAATAATGAAAAACACAAAATCCCACTACAAAAAAAGTAATCAAATACCGCAATGCATCAGCGATTACCACACCTTCTACGCCAAATATATCCACAAAATAATTAGCCAACAAATAAAAAATAATCAAAGAGAGAATTTCTGTAAATATAAAATATTTGAAAAGGCGTTTGGCAAGAAATTGATATGATAAAACAATCGAAGCTAATTTGATAAAATCACCAATTAATTGCCATTTAAACAAATCAGCAAGACCGTCAAATCCTGGGTAAATCAAGGCAACGACCCAATCTCTCAGAAAATATAACAATAACATTCCTAACCCGAAAATGGGCAATAAGGTTTTGTAGATATACAAAGTTTCTTTTTTAAATTCGGCTGCATTGTGAATTTGTGAATATTTGGGCAATACATACATCGTAAACAATGCACTCGAAAACAACATATAATTTTTCGAAATATTGGTCATTGATGTCCACGTTCCCGAATCGGCTTCGGAGAGCTTGTCGGTCAGCATATTCCGGATATCGATACTGACATAATTAATCAAAATCGACGACACAAATGCCATCATTGCATAGACCATAAAACTTTTCACTGTTTTATTATCAATGGATAAAGTGAGTTTGAGCCTTTTTTTGAAAAAATGAAACAGCAATATAATCAATATGACTAATTGAAAAATTGGACTGATAATAATTGATAGGAAAACGCCTTCTAAATTGTTTGTAAACAATAAAATCAAAGTCAATCCGGTGGTTAACAAATAACCAACAAAATCAATGATTGCTATTTTTTTATATACCGATAATCCGTTGGCAACAGCATAAAACAAACGTTGGATTCCGATTGTTGGCGACAAAACTGCTATGATTTTGATAATCCAAGCATATTCGCGTGTGCCGAACAAACTTTCGCTGACATAACCAGAACTAAAAAATAAAACTACGAAAACCAAAAAACTCCCTAAAAGTGTGAGCAAAAACGAAGTAGAAAGTACATTTTTGAGTTGTTTATTTTGGTATTTTGCTTCGGCAATATGTTTGACCACGCCGTTAAAAGTACCTAAAGCCGAAAAAGTGGTAACCATATTCAGCATATCTCGTAATTGCCCGATTTTGTGCACGCCAACTTCTCCCAAATGCAAAGCAATCAAGCGTTGTACGAAAACGGAAATGACCAATTTAGATGCCATGACCACGCCATTTAGCGAAGTCATTTTGAGTAACAAATTATTTTTTATGTAATCTTTTATGTTCAATTAATAAGCATTTACAACGTCAATAATTCGAGTAGTTTCTTCAGTTGTGAGCATCTGATGACAAGGCAAACTTACGATTTGCTGATGAATCAATTCTGAAAGCGGAAGGCGTAGATGTGCAAAATCTTTCATCCCGATTTGTTTATGCGGTGCAATAGGGTAGTGGATAAGTGTTTGTATGCCGTTTTCCAATAAAAAATGTTGAAAATGCTCGCGATTTTCTACCCGAATAGCAAAAACGTGAAAAACGTGAGCTTCTTCTGCATCTAATGAAGGTAAAGCGATTTTCGGATTATTGATTTCAGACAAATATCTTTGAGCGATTTGCCTTCTTTTTTGATTATTTTCGTCCAAATCAGGTAATTTTAAACTCAAAAAAGCAGCCTGAATTTCGTCTAATCGAGAATTAATCCCTTGGTATTTGTTGTGGTATTTCATCTCAGAACCGTAATTCCGCAAAGCACTGATGCAATTTGCCAAATCATCATCGTTGGTTGTTACAGCGCCGCCATCGCCAAGGCAACCCAAATTTTTTCCTGGATAAAAACTAAAACCTGCCGCATCACCAATAGCTCCGGCTTTCATCTCGTCACCAATAGCTCCGTGTGCTTGTGCAGCATCCTCGACAAGCAGCAGATTGTGTTTTTGTGCCAATGTTTTTATGGCTTTGGCGTCGGTAATTTGCCCGTACAAATGCACCATCAAAATAGCTTTGGTGTTCGTATTGATATGTGCTTCGATGTTTTTGACAGACAAGTTGTAATTGAGTAAATTGGTGTCTGCCAAAACAGGTTTTAATCCAGCGTTGATGATAGATAAGATGCTGGCAATGTAGGTGTTGGAGGAAACGATTACTTCGTCTCCGGCTTGTAATTTGCCCAGTTGAATATAGGCTTTGAAAATCAATGTGAGTGCGTCCAAACCATTAGCCACCCCCAAACATCTTCTTACGTCACAATAATCGGCAAAAGCACGCTCAAATTCAAGCAATTGTTCGCCAAGAATATAACGACTGTTGTCGAAAACAAGTTGTACTTTTTTCAAAAATGCCTGTTCATAAGGCTGATTAATTTTATTGAGATCTAAATAAGGTATCATAAATAAATAGATTCTAATAGATTGTTTTTTAATTGAAAAGAATAAGTTTTTTGGGTGCATACTCTCGCTCCAAAACCTTCTTTCCAAAACAATAATCCTTGGTTGATTTTTTTGCCATTATCTTCATTAGACGTTCCAAAATCAAAATATTTTTTGGTGTTTTTAAACCGATTAATCAATGTGGTAAATAACAAATCTAATCCGCCCAATTGTCGATATTCGCCTAAACCGGAAATATATTGCACATGAACAACGTCGTGGTTGATGAATAAAACGGTTCCGCCGATGATTTTATTATCCAATTTCAGTTCGTAAAATTGAATATTTTCGGGGAAACGCTGTTTTAACAAAGTTATTTCTTCGTAGCTATGAACCGGATTTGTATGATATTTTTTATTCAGATTGGCTGTCAAAATGTGTTCCCAGAAAAAAGATAAATCATCTGTTTCGTGTACAGAAATTCCTTTTTTCTCTGCGTTATTTGCATCTCTGCGAATTGATTTTGATTGTCGGAACGGAACAGTCAGGTCGATAACGCTACATATTTCGGATTTAATTGTTTTAGCTTCAGAGATATAACTTACATAAGGCAGAATGTCATTAAAATGTTTATGATAAAAAACAGGAGTTTCTTTTATGATTAATTCTTGTATATTTTGGCTGATTAAAAAATCAAAAATCACTTGAAAATAGTCGAGTTGATTGGTGGTGCGTTCGCCATTTTGTACAATCAATCCGCCATAAGTTAATCCTTGATGGGTGTAAACAACTTTATCGCGAATATTTGCCGGAAAAATTGCTACGATTTTTTTTTCATCAAGCACAAGCAAAGAATAATCGCAGAATCTATCGCTGTGATATTCCATAAAATCTCTGTGAAACAAAAATGTTCCATTAATAGATTTTTGCACAAATTCGTTCCACAAATCGTAATATTCCGAACAGTATTTGATTACCTGTAAAGCCAAAATTGTTTTATTTTAGGCGAATTTACAGCATTTTTATAGATAATTCGAAAAACTGTTCAAATTGTTTTTAAACAGGTTTTTAATCCGCAAAAATAATTTTTTCAGGATCATTAGGCAGATAAAGAATATTTTGTGTTCCACCAGCTTGAATAGTGTGCAGTTGCGTAAGTGGAATGATTTTCTTAAATGTTACTGAATGTGATTTTCCGGTATAATCGGCGTATTTTAAAACAAATTTGAGTTGTGGTTGTTCATTAATATATGTTCCGGTTTGATCAGCTCGTTGCACAATTGCCTCGGCTTTTCTCCCATAAAGTATGAGTTTTTCTTCGGCTTTTGGGTCGCTAGAAATTAATCCAGTCGAAACGCCTATTATGAATTTAAAGAAAAGCATGCCGCAAAAAGGCGTGAAAACCCAAGGATGCATCAGCGTGATAAAACGCCAACCGTTGCCATTGCTGAATAAATGATAATGAACAACCAAAGTACCGAGCATATAAACAACAAGAAAACAAAGAGCGAAAATTCCGAAACCGAAATAAGTTGATACTTTTGTTTCGGCAAGAATAATGGCTGGAGATTGATTTTCGGTGCTGATGCGAAGATTCACGTGATTTCCTTCTTCATAGCGTTTTTCGTGAGGTCTGCTATCAGTAAATCGAAAAAGTTGTTTGACCATTGTGTCGGAGAGGTTTTTGAATTCCACCACAATTTCAATGTCTTCCATATTGTTGTTTCTCTTTTTTTAGCACAATTTTATCCACGATTCTGCCTTGTTCCAACTTACCTTTTTGCAGCAAAGAATGGATGTTTTTCTCCATTTTTTTTGGCTTAGAAATCGTTTGTATATAAGTCCATCGAATGAATAATAGCCAACCGATAAACCCAACTGCCAATGAAATGGTGGACATCATAGGAGACCAAAACCCGCCTAAACTGCTGAAAAAAAGCGGAAAAACAAATACGAAAAAGGCAGTATAGCCAAACCAAAAATTTTTACTCATAACTATAATCGTTTAAATTTTAATTCATTGCCATTCACATCTGCCTCATAATTATAATCGGCTCTGCTGCCTCTGATTTGCGCATTCCAATTTCGTGGAGATACGTGAAAACTAAAATAAATCGACGTCGGGATTTCGACTGCTCTCCAAAAGTTTCTTGGTAAGCTTTTTTTACATAATCACATGAAAATAATGTCAAAGAAATTGCTAAAAGAGGTAAAATAAGTCTAAATTTCATGTTTATTTATTTTTCTAATATGGACAAATATAACCACAAAAGATATTAGGTATATTTCCTAAATGTTAAGCTAATCAAGGTGTTTCCGTTTGAAATGATGTATATTTGTTTGAATTAAAAAAAGTTTGTGATGAGAAAAATGCTTTTATTTCTATTTGCTTTTTTGTTGTTGGCAGCTTGTCAGTCAGTAATCAACCCGATTAAAACGGAAGAACTTCGTGCAATTAATAAGTCGGGAATTCAATTGATTGATGTGCGTACACCAGAAGAATTTGCTGAATATCATATTGAAGGAGCAAAAAATATAGATATTTTTTCGGAAGATTTTGATGAACAAATCCAACAATTAGACGAAAATGAGCCAGTGTATGTGTATTGCCGAAGCGGAAAACGCAGTAATGATGCAGCTCAAAAAATGCAAAAAATGGGATTCAAACAAATTTATGATTTACAAGGCGGAATTTTGGAATGGGAAAAAATGATGCAAGAATAGAATCTATGGTGCAAGTCGTTCTATTCTCCAATCCATGTTTTCTAGCGTATATCGAATGCGGTCGTGCAAACGATTCGGGCGACCTTGCCAAAATTCCATAATCATTGGTTTAATCAAAAAACCGCCCCAATGTTTTGGACGTGTAATGGGTTGGTTTTGATAGTGTTGTTCTAATTCTTTTAACTTATTTTGTAGGAAATCATAATCTGGGATAACCTGACTTTGCGGAGAAACAACAGCTCCGAGTTTGCTGCCTTCTGGTCGAGAATTAAAATAGTTATCAGATTGAATATCAGATGTTTTTTTGGCTAATCCTTGAATGATTACTTGACGTTCGAGCGTAGGCCAGAAAAACGAAATACAAACTTTTGGATTTTCGATTAACGCTTTGCCTTTTTCGGATTGATAATTGGTGTAAAAAACAAATCCGTTTTCATCATAATGTTTGAGTAAAACGATGCGCGATTTCGGAAAACCGTCTAATCCGATAGTCGAAACTGTCATGGCGTTTACTTCTTCGATGCCGCCCATTTCTTCTACTTCGTAAAACCATTTTCTGAATTGCATCATCGGATTTTCGTCTAAAGACGATTCAATTAAATGACTTTTTTCGTAGGATTTTCTATAATTACTTAAATCGTTTTGCATGTTAAAATTCAAATGTTTTTCCGTCATCAGCTAATAAAACATCATCAAAAACTGTTTTTGCTTCGTCGCCAAATACCGTAATATCTGTATATCTTGTCGAATAATGTCCTAAAATCAGTTTTTTGACATTCGCCATTTTGGCAATGGTTGCCGCTTCTTTGGCTGTGCTGTGTTTGGTGTGTATGGTTTTAGGTTTATCTTGTTCTAAAAAAGTGCTCTCGTGATACAAAACATCGGCATCTTTGATTATCGGCACAACAGACTCTTCATACATCGTATCGGAACAATAAGCATATTTGAACGGTTTTTTGGGCGGAAAGGTTAGTTCTTCATTGGCGATAATTGTGCCATCTTCCAAGGTATGATTTTCTCCGTTTTTGATTTTGTTGTAATAAACAAAATGAATGTTTAATTCTTCTAATTTGTTGATATTTAGTTTTTTAAAAGGTTGTTTTTCTACGAATAAAAAACCGTTGGTATAAACGCGATGATTCAGCGGAATGGTATAAACTTGTACTTTGTCATCTTCAAAAATCAATTCGCTTGATGTAGAAGTCAATTCGTGAAAATAGAGTTTGTATTGCGTATAAGAATTGGATAATTTGAGTTGCAAAAGGATAATTTCCTTAATACCTTTAGGTCCGTAAATATGCAAATCGCTTTGTCTGCCCAACAATCCAAAACTCGAAATCAACCCGATTAGTCCATAAAAATGGTCGCCGTGTAAATGTGAAATAAAAATTTGGTTAATACGAGAAAATCTGATTTTGTTTATCCTGAGTTGTACTTGTGTGCCTTCGCCACAATCAATCAAATACATCGAATTGTTGAATTCGACCACTTGCGATGTTGGATTAGTAAAAGTTCTTGGCGTGGCGGCATAACAACCCAAAATTGTCAATTTCATATTCCTCAAATTAAAAACCCAAATCGCGCTCGATTTCTTCCATTTCGATTACATCGTGTGCTTCTTGCAAAGTAGGAACAACGATAATATCATCTTCAAAATCATCTAAATCTATTTCAGGAATAACCACAACAAAAGATTTTTTATTAGCTCGATGTTGGGTGTTTAGAGATTCAAATATTTGAATATCAATAGAATGTTGGTTGCCTAAATCGATAATCAAGTTTTTGTCTTTAAACTGATTGTATTCATGACTAATCTTTTCCAAAAAATCGTTTGGCATTTCGCTGGTTTTAGTAATGATTATTGTATGTCCTTTTTCTTTAACTTTCATATTTTTTGTTTAAATATACAAAAATTATTTAATCTTCGATGCCAAAAGATAAATCACAGCCATTCTCACAGCAACTCCATTTTCGACTTGTTCCAAAATAACGGATTGTTTAGAATCTGCTACATCCGAAGTGATTTCTACACCTCGATTGATTGGTCCCGGATGCATTACAATGATTTCTTTATTCAGCGAATCTAACAATTCTTTATCTAAACCATATTGTTGGGTATATTCGCGCGTGGACGGAAAATAATTCACGTCTAAACGTTCGTTTTGAATCCGCAACATATTTGCCACATCACACCATTCTAAGGCTTTTCTTAAATTAGGTTCGTATTTCACACCCAAATTTTCTATATATTTCGGAATCAAGGTTTTTGGTCCGCAAACCCGAACTTCGGCACCTTGTTTTTGTAAGGCAAAAATATTAGACAAAGCGACTCTCGAATGTAAAATATCGCCGACAATCACGATTTTTTTACCGCCGATTTCGCCCAATTTTTCTCTGATTGTGAAACTGTCCAACAAAGCTTGTGTCGGATGTTCGTGTGCACCATCGCCGGCATTGATAATTCTGGCATCTACTTGTTGCGAAAGAAAATAAGCTGCACCGGGATTACTGTGCCGCATCACGACCATATCTACTTTCATCGATAAAATATTATTGACCGTATCGATGAGTGTTTCGCCTTTTTTTACAGACGATTGTGCCGCCGAAAAACTAATTGTATCTGCCGATAACCGTTTTTCTGCCAATTCAAATGATAGCTTGGTTCGTGTACTGTTTTCAAAAAATATATTAGCGATAGTAATATCTCTCAACGAAGGTACTTTTTTGATTGGTCGATTGATGACTTCTTTGAAATGCTCTGCAGTTTCAAAAATCAATTCAATATCGTTTTTTGTAATATATTTGATGCCTAATAAGTGATTTACGCTTAGTGTTTTCATTAGGAAAAATTATGTCGGATTACCATCTACTAATAGAACTTGGTCGGTATCTGTGTCGATGTCCTTCCATTGTACTTTTACTTTTTCGTTAGCAATAGCATCTACTTGACGACCTCTGTAATCGGGTTGAATGGGTAAATGTCGGCTAAATCTACGGTCGATTAAAACCAATAATTCGATTTCTGTCGGTCTGCCAAATGATTGTATGGCGGTTAATGCCGAGCGGATACTGCGTCCGGTGTATAAAACATCATCGATAAAAATCACTTTTTTGTCTTCTACCAAAAAGTCGATGTGAGTTTTGTTGGCTTCCAACGGTTTTTCTGTTCGTCGGAAATCATCTCGGAAGAAAGTAATGTCTAGAAAACCTAAATCTATTTCAGAAATTTGGTATTCCTTTTCCAATATTTGAGCAATCCGTTCTGCGAGAAAACGTCCTCTAGGTTGTAAGCCTATTAACACAGTTTGTGAAAAATCCAAATGTTTTTCAACCAATTGACATGCCAAGCGGTGAAGGATGATATCTACGTCTTTGGCGGTAAGTAACACTTTCGAATGCATAGTAGAAATTGATTATGCCGTAAAATTACAATATTATCCGGATATCTGAGAAAATGTGTCGATAAAAACATAAAAAAACCGCCTCGTGATAGAAGCGGTTGATT
>DATGOD010000125.1:0-8323 GCA_035306305.1 Flavobacterium sp. | reverse complement strand
TTAGACATTGCGTATGTATTTAATTAACAGCTTATTATCTATTCGTGGATTAGCCTATAGCTTTTCCGAGTGCAAAGATAGTTTTTTTCTCTGAATTTTAAAGCGTTATTAAAAAATTCTGCAAAAAAGAATTTTTGATTTCTTGAAAATGTGTTTTATACTTCAAATATTCTCAATAAAAATTGCCTGAAAAATACATTTCAGGCAACCTTGTAAATTATTTAATTTCGTTTTACTCCACAGTAACCGCTTTCGCTAAATTTCTCGGTTGATCAACGTTAGCTCCTCGCATCAAAGCAATGTGATAAGACAATAATTGCAACGGAATTGTCGCCAAAATCGAGGTAAATGCTTCCACACTATCCGGAATTTCAATCACGTGATCTGCCATTTCGCGCACTTGTTTATCTCCTTTGGTTACTACGGCGATAATTTTTCCGCTTCGGGCTTTGATTTCCTGAATGTTGCTCACAATTTTTTCGTAATGCTGTTGTTGTGGCGCTACGACAATTACCGGCATATTTTCGTCAATCAAGGCAATCGGTCCGTGTTTCATTTCTGCCGCCGGATAACCTTCAGCATGAATATACGAAATCTCTTTTAATTTCAATGCTCCTTCTAAAGCTACCGGAAAATTTACCCCTCGCCCAAGGAACAAGCAGTTGCTTGCATCTTTGTAAATGGATGAGATGGCTACAATTTTCTCGTCTTCTTTGAGTGCTTCTTCTACTTTTTCTGGAATAGCTTCTAATTCGACCAAATGTCTGAGATATTCTGATTGCGAAATATTTCCTTTAGCATGTGCCAATCGCAAAGCAATCAAAGACAACACTGTGATTTGTGTAGTAAACGCTTTGGTCGATGCCACACCGATTTCAGGTCCGGCGTGTGTATAAGCTCCTGCGTGAGTTTCTCTTGCAATTGACGAGCCAACGACATTACAAACGCCAAACACAAAAGCTCCTTTTGCTTTTGCCAACTTAATTGCCGCCAATGTATCTGCCGTTTCTCCAGATTGTGAAATAGCAATAACCACATCGTCTGCGTTGATTATCGGATTTCTGTATCGGAATTCTGATGCATATTCAACCTCAACTGGAATGCGAGCAAACTCTTCAATCATATATTCTGCCACCAATCCTGCGTGCCAAGAGGTTCCACATGCTACAATAATGATTCGTTTCGCATTTAAAAGCTTATTGAGATTATCCTCGATGCCTGCCATGCGAATCATTCCTTTTTCGCTGTACAAACGTCCTCTGAAAGTATCTTTGATAGCTTCTGGTTGCTCGTAAATTTCTTTGAGCATAAAGTGGTCATAACCACCTTTTTCTATTTGTTCGAGATTAAGTTGTAATTCCTGAATATATGGACTTACTTCTTTATCATCTTTTATTTTTCTTATTTTCAATGGTTTGTGCGTTCTCACAATGGCCATTTCTTCATCTTCGAGATAAACCGCATTATTGGTAAACTCTATAAATGGAGCAGCATCCGATGCAACAAAATATTCGCCTTCACCAATTCCTATTGCCAACGGACTTCCTAATCGAGCCGCCACAATTTCATTGGGTTTATTGACATCCATCACACAAATCGCGTAAGCCCCAATAACTTGATTCAATGCAATTTGAACCGCTTTTCCTAATTTAAGATTTTTACTTTTCTGAATATCTTCAATCAAGTTAACCAAAACTTCGGTATCAGTTTCTGATTGAAAAGTATAACCTCTTGTGGTCAATTCTTTTCGGAGTGATTCATAATTTTCTATAATTCCGTTATGTACAATCACTAAATTTCCCGAATTGGAAAAATGCGGATGCGAATTCACATCGTTTGGCACGCCATGTGTTGCCCAACGCGTGTGTCCGATACCTATTGTACTTTGACTATGTTCAAGCGTATTTTGAGATTTGGCTTCCAAATCAGCTACTTTTCCAGCTGTTTTTTCATACACAAATTTATTTTCGTCATATAATACAATTCCGGCACTATCATAGCCTCTGTATTCTAATCTCTGTAAGCCTTTCAACACAATCGGATAAGCTTTTCGAGAACCGATATATCCAACTATTCCACACATAATCAGTTTTGTTTTTGAGTGTAAAAAATTTCTAATTTCATTTTGTTTGCTCCATGACTATCGTCTCCATTATACAAGACCGTTCCGAAAGGAAAAGACACCATAGACGCAGGTACTTTGTCGGTCTCCGGAGCTGGGTTTTTCAGCATTTTAAATTCCGAATTACTGATGTCATTGGCAACAGCAAGACCGAGTTTAAAATTGGTCGAGTCTTTGCTGATTAAATCTACAATATAATCTGTGATTCTGAATCTGTATTTATTAGGTTCTTCGGACGAATCAAAAAATCCGTTATAAATATTTTTGTAAGGATTTGTTGTTTGGTCGTTGGTATAATCTACCAATGCTTTGTTGTTGGTCAAATCATACAAATACAATCGACTTGGGCTATAATCTTGTTGATTTTGCATTGCTTGTGCATCAACATAAACCGTTAATACCGCTTGATTGATTAACCATTCTTGTTCTTTGATATGTTCGATTTCTGTCGGACTAAGCAAATTGATTTCTGCCAAAGACCCTTCGTTTCCTTTTAGCCAAAGTTGTTGACTTCCGTCCGACAAAGCGTTGGTATAATCGGTAGTTGGCGTATTTTCAAAAAGATTAACGGTATTGTTATTTCTCGTATTTCCGGAGGCGGTGGAATACCCTAAAGCAAAACTCAATGTGTTGCGTTCTCTTCCTTCTGTGGCATCTTCGTGATATACAAAAACCATTTCTGCTTGCGACAAATCGAGTTGCATCATCAAATTGCCTGTTCCTTCATTTTCGACAGTAAACAACAATCCTCTGAAAAATTCTTTCAATCGGTTGTTGTTATTGATGTTTTTATATTCGTTATTCGCAAAAAATCTTTGCTGGAAGTATTCTTTATTTAAGTCTAACCAAATGCCTGGTCGTTTTCTTTCAGCGACAACTTGTTCGCCATTTTCGTCTGTTTTATACAATTTAATTTCGCTATCATCAACCTCAAAATCAGTATTTTGCTTAGTATCTGTAGCATCATTCAATCTACCTGTTCCGCCAACTCCTTTTTTATTTTGCTCAAACAATTCGAATTGGTCTGAATAATATTGTTGTGCTTCAAAATCATTATTCGGATCTTGGTTTCTCAAGAAATAGCCATTTTCATAAACTGCCAAATCAAACGAACCTTCGCCATATACATTATTAATCGTATAGGTCGATTCTCCGTTCGAGTCGGTTACATCTAATTTACTATTATAAGGCAAATACACATATACCGAATCCAATTCCGGATTTTCGCCAATATCAGACAATGCTCCGCTCATCAATTCGATTTGTGAAACGAAATGAGCTTTAGTTTTTCCGAAAACAGTATGGTCAAAAACGCCCAATGTGTTAATCGGCAAATTGAGCGTGCTTACTTGCTGTGTAGATATGATTTTGGCATCTACGTTTTCTGGCTCATATTTTTCAAAACCAAAAGGGTCTTCTCCAAAAACATTGGAGTTCAACTCAACGGCGTCTTTTTCGCACGAAACAAACAGCAGCCCTGTCAAAGCGAAGACTGCCGTAAATAATAATTTTTTTTTCATATTTTTATAAAACCTCTTTTTTATAAAATTCCAGATAATCCTCTGTACGTTTTTCTTCCGGCAGGAAAGATATAAAAGGTTTTTTTGAACTCTCTATATATTCTGTTAAATCTGAATCAATATTTTCTGAGCCAACAAACACAGCGTCAGAATAATCAATGGCATTTTTCATTAAATTGACAAATGTAGGTTCTTTGAGTTTTTCCAAATCAACTTGATCAAACCCATCAAAAGCTACTTTTTCATACATATTTTTTGTCAAACCACCTTCGAAAGTATCATTGTAAATCGACGTTACAATTTTGGTATCCTCAAAGATATTTTCGTCGTGATAATATTTTTTCATATACATCGGCACCAACGAAGCCAACCAACCGTGAACGTGAATAACATCCGGCACCCAATTGAGTTTTTTGACCGTTTCGATAACCCCTTTAGTGAAAAATATTGCTCGCTCATCATTATCGTCAAACAAATTATCGTCTTCATCAACAAAGGTCGATTTGCGTTTGAAATATTCATCGTTATCTATAAAATACACCTGAATTCTTTCTTTCGGAATAGACGCCACTTTGATAATCAATGGCATATCCATATCGTTAATTACCAAATTCATTCCAGACAAACGAATTACTTCGTGCAATTGGTGTCTTCTCTCATTTACATTGCCATAACGCGGCATAAAAATCCGTATCTGCCCACCGATATCATTAATCATCTTTGGCAAATCAAAAGACGATTTTGAAACTTCATTTTCGGGCAAATAAGGCACTACTTCAGACGATACATATAATATCCTCTTATCTTTCATCATCATACGATATTTATTTAGTGAAATAAAAACATGCAAAAATACAAAAAAATAACCACTTTTTTGTCTAAAATGCTAATTTTGCCGATATTAAGAATTTTTGCATGGACATTTTTGAAACGAAAAAGGCATTATCAAAGCACATCAACTCACTAAAAAACAAAAGGTTAGACATTGGACTAGTGCCAACTATGGGAGCTTTACATCAAGGACACTTGTCATTGATTCGTCGTGCTTTAGAAGAAAACGACTATGTTGTGGTTAGTATTTTTGTAAATCCCACACAATTTGACAATGCCGAAGATTTGGATAAATATCCGAGAACATTGGAACGCGACATAAATCTGCTAACTGTTTTTGGCGAAAAAGTAATTGTTTATGCTCCTACTGCTGATGATATTTACGACAAAAACATTCAGTCTGAACATTATGATTTTGATGGTTTAGAAAACGAAATGGAAGGGGCAAATCGTCCCGGACATTTTAACGGCGTTGGAACTATCGTTGGCAAATTGTTTGAAATCGTTATGCCAAATCGGGCGTATTTTGGGGAAAAAGATTTTCAGCAATTGCAGATTATCAGAAAAATGGTGGAAAAGAAAAATTGGAACATAAACATAATCGGTTGTCCAATTTTTCGAGAAAAAAGCGGTTTGGCGATGAGTTCCCGCAACGAAAGATTGTCAGAAAAAGCCAAAGAAGAAGCTGTTTTTATCTACGAAACATTATTACAAGCACAGGAAATTTTTAATCAAAAAAGCATCCGCGAAATAAAAACATTTGTAGAAAAACAATTTGACAATCATCCTAATTTGCAATTAGAATACTTTGAAATTGCTGATGAAGACACCTTGCAACCTGCTCAAACAAAGCAATCCGAAAAAAAATATCGCGGATTTGTGGTTGCTCATATCGAGAATGTGAGATTGATTGATAATATTTCTCTAAATTAATTATAACTTTGCCTCATGCAAATAGAAATTTTAAAATCCAAAATACACCGCGTAAAGGTAACTGGTGCCGATTTGAACTATATCGGGAGTATAACCATAGACGTTGCTCTGATGGAAGCCGCCAACATGATTGAAGGCGAGAAAGTAACTATTGTGAATATCAATAATGGCGAACGTTTTGACACGTATATTATTCCTGGTGCAAAAGATAGCGGCGAAATCACATTAAACGGTCCGGCTGCTCGTCGTGTGCAAAAAGATGATATCATCATTATTATCAGCTATGCTTTGATGGATTTCGAAAAAGCAAAAGCTTTCAAACCTTGGGTTATTTTTCCGAACGAAGAAAACAATTCGCTGAAATAATTGAAAAAGGTAAAAAAAATATTTACTACATTGCTCCCACTTTTGCTGGGAGTTTTTTTGGTTATATATGCCTATAATAAATTCACTCCGGAGCAGCTCGACGAAATGAAAAACCACCTCCAACAAGCCGATTGGAGATATATTTCATTATCCGGTCTATTCACGATTATTGCTTTGTTTTCGAGAGCTTACCGATGGAAATATCCACTCAACCACATGGGTTATAACCCTAAAGGTTACAATCGTTTGATGACGGTTTCGGTAGCATATTTGCTCAATTTCACCATTCCTCGTTCAGGCGAAATATCTCGTGCTGTACTCTTGCAGAAATATGAGAAAGTTCCGTTCGACAAAGGTTTTGGCAGTATCATCTCTGAAAGGTTGGTCGATTTGGCTTGCCTGTTATTGATGGTTGGTTTGGTATTATTATTACAATTTCAGCAGTTATACAGTTTTTTAGAACGACTTATTCCTTTTGAAAAATTATTAGTTGCGGGCTGTCTTGGTATGATTCTCATGATTGGTTTGGTAAGTTTAATTTATTACTCTCAGCATCGTTTTTTTGTTGCTATCAAACAAAAAGCAAAAGGCTTGGTCGAAGGATTACTCAGCCTGTTTAAAATGCCCAACAGAACACCGTTTCTCATACACACACTGATTATTTGGGGAGCTTATATCGCAACTTTTTACTTTGGCACCAAAGCGCTCGATGCCACCGCCGATTTATCTTTGGGCGTGATATTGATTACTTTTGTTGTGGGCAGTCTTGCTATTTCGTTTACCAATGGCGGCTTGGGAGCTTTCCCTCTAATGATTGCCGAAATATTGTTGCTTTACAACATACCCGAAACCGCCGGAACAACATTTGGCTGGATTTTATGGACCTCACAAACGGTTATTTTGATTATTGCCGGAGGAGTTTCTTTCCTGTTGCTTCCATTGATGAATAAGAATCTTTCGGACGCAAAATAATTGATTTATCATAGATTATCTTTTCATTTTTGTAAATTTGCCCTTTATATACAATTTTATATGATCTATTCCATGACCGGTTTTGGCAAAGCGGTTAACCAATTGTCAAACAAAAAAATTATTGTCGAAATAAAATCACTCAACAGCAAATCGCTGGATTTGAACGTGCGACTTCCGCAAGCATATCGAGAAAAAGAACTCGAATTGCGAAAACTGCTTTCAGATAATTTACAAAGAGGAAAAATTGATTATTCGCTTTATATCGAAAATGTTATCGAAGAAAACAGCACAACCATCAATGTACCCATCGTCAAAGATTACATCGAGCAAATGAAAGCCATTTTGCCCAACGCTGATGAAACCGAATTGATGAAAATGGCGGTGAGAATGCCCGATGCACTAAAAACAGAAAAAGCAGAAATCGACGAAAATGAATGGCAAGAAATCATCAAAACAACTACAGAAGCTTTGTCAAACATCAACGATTTTAGAGCTTCAGAAGGTGCTCATCTGCAAAAAGATATGGAAAACAATGTGGGTGTAATCCGAGAAAAACTCAACGAAGTTTCCTCTTTAAAAGACGACCGGACAAAAATCATCAAAGAGCGATTATTGAACGGATTAGAAGACCTCAAACAAGCTGTTGATGAAGCCCGGTTTGCCCAAGAATTGGTTTTCTATATCGAAAAATTGGATATTAACGAAGAAGAAGTTCGACTAAACAAACATTTGGATTATTTCGCAGAAACACTCAGCGACAACCAATCAAACGGAAGAAAACTTGCGTTTATTGCACAAGAAATGGGTCGAGAAATTAACACAATTGGCTCAAAATCAAACCACGCTCCGATGCAAAAATTGGTGGTTCAAATGAAAGAAGAACTCGAAAAAATCAAAGAACAAGTACTTAATATTTTGTAAATGGCAAAACCAGGCAAACTAATCGTTTTTTCGGCACCTTCAGGCTCAGGCAAAACCACCTTGGTCAGACACCTTTTGCAACAACCCGACCTAAATTTAGATTTTTCGGTATCAGCCACATCACGCCAAGCAAGAGAAAAAGAAGTCCACGGAAAAGATTACTACTTCTTGTCTGCAGACGAATTTAAAAATCATATTCAAAACGATGACTTTTTAGAATATGAAGAAGTATATAAGGACAATTTTTACGGCACACTAAAATCGGAATTACATCGAATTTGGCAACAAAACAAACATGTTATTTTTGATATTGATGTGGTGGGTGGATTAAACATCAAACGACAATTTCCTGAACAAACATTGGCCGTATTTGTCAAACCACCGTCGAAAGAAGTGCTTGAACAACGATTGCGCAGCCGAAAAACCGAATCGGAAGAAAAAATACAAATGCGTCTGGCAAAAGCGGAAGAAGAATTGGCAAAAGCACAGTCATTTGACGTAATTATTGAAAACAACGATTTAGAAAAAACCAAACAAGAAGTTTATCAACTTGTATCGGATTTTATTCATCAATCATGAAAAAAGTAGGTTTATTTTTCGGGACATTCAACCCGATTCATGTCGGACATTTGATTATCGCCAATCACATAGCAGAACA
>DATGOD010000124.1:0-4097 GCA_035306305.1 Flavobacterium sp. | reverse complement strand
CAAGAACGTTGAGTTCTTCCAAAGCCGCGGGTGTGGTGAAATTGGTAGACACGCCAGACTTAGGATCTGGTGCCGCAAGGTGTGTAGGTTCGAGTCCTATCACCCGCACTTTTAACCCTGACTTTTAATAAGTTAGGGTTTTTTATTTTTTGTTTTTCCGACATCTTTCCTACAACATCAATGTAAAAAAATATCTTCAACAATAATTTTTACCTCGAAAAGAAATAAAATCGTAGTTTTACTGCATAGAACAACAAAAAATGATTCCAGACTTACGAACTGTAACAGTTACCCGATATATTACACCTTTGCGCGAAGGCGGTTCTTTGCCGGCATTGGCAGAAGCAGACGACGATTTTAAATACGTCATAAAATTCCGTGGCGCTGGTCATGGCGTAAAAGCCTTGATTTCCGAACTATTAGGCGGACTCATTGCGCAATACTTGGGCTTGCCCGTGCCCGAATTGGTTTTTATCGAACTCGATGAAGCTTTTGGACAAACCGAAGGCGACGAAGAAATTCAGGATTTGTTGAAATTCAGCAAAGGATTAAATTTAGGTTTGCACTATTTGTCGGGCGCTATCACTTACGACGTTGCCATCAACGATTGCGAGGCTTTGCTGGCATCCAAAATTGTGTGGTTAGACAGTTTCATTACCAACGTGGACCGAACATTCCGAAACACCAACCTACTGATTTGGCACAAAGAATTATGGTTGATAGACCATGGTGCATCGTTCTATTTTCATCATTCGTGGGACAATTGGGAAAAAACTTCCGTTACGCCATTTCCGTTGATCAAAGACCACGCACTCATTAAAAAAGCCACTAAATTGCAGCAAGCCCACGAGGAATTTACAATGAAACTCAGCAACGAAGTTCTACGCGAAATCGTCAATAAAATCCCCGATGAATTTCTGAATTGGGACGAAGGCCCAAGCAACGAAGAAATCCGCGAGGTCTATTTTAAATTTTTGTCGAACCGATTGGCACATGCCGATGTCTTTTTAAAAACCGCGCAAGATGCAAGATAAAGTTGTGTACGAATATGCCGTAGTTCGCGTTGTTCCCAAGATTGAACGCGAAGAATTCATCAACGTAGGTTTGATTTTATTCAGTAAACGCAAGCGTTTCGTTCGGTTTGAATACCACATTCCAGAAGAAAAAATCCGTTTGTTTTGCAAAGAATTCGACCTTTCGCAAGTAAAAGAAAACTTAGAATCGTTTGCCAAAATATGCGCCGGAGAAAAAGACAGCGGCCCGATTGCCCAGTTAGAAGCCGATGAAAAATTTCGCTGGATTACCGCCGTAAAAAGTTCGGGCATACAATCCTCGCGCCCACATCCGGGTTTTTCATCCGATTTAAACGCTACGTTTGATAAGTTGTATAAGGAATTGGTGTTGTGAATTAGGAATAGATAAATTATGAAAAACCTCATCCTATTAACAAGTATGATATTTCTTCTCTTTTCGTGTAATAAAAAAGAAGAAGAAACTCAACCTGTACAAAAAATAGAAAAGGAATTTATCGAAGATTCTTTGGTTTACGAAGTGGTTAATGCGGTTTTGGAAATGCCTGAAATCAAAGAATATGAAGTCGAATATATGTTGAATTTCGCAAATCCAGACCTCGTTGATTTAGAAAGGGTTGAAGAAAAATTTTATCGTTATGCAGAAAAGTATTTTGGAGAGGTCGATACTGTTTCAATTAATAATCAAATAAAAAAATTCAGGTACAGCTATTACCAAAAAGGACAAATCAACAATATTGAATTGATTGATTATGATTTTATAAATATGAATATAAACCATAAATTAGACAGTTTAAATCAATCCTTAGAAAAATATTCTCCCCATGTTACGATTAGTTTTCCAATTTTCAACAAAGAAAAAAATGTGGCGTTTATGTCTTATCTTTATGAATGCGGTTTTTTATGTGCTCACAGTAAAAAGTTCTTCATCAAAAAAATAAATGGGAAATGGGAAATTATTTTTGTTTATGACGAATATATTAGTTGATATTTAAGTTAGGAATACTGGCAGTTAATGGCTAATTTTGGGAGCAAATTTGGACAACATTGAGAGATACAGCAAAACATCAAGGTTTAAGAAATCAACTGGCAGACTTATTAAAATCCAAAGGAATTTCGGACGAAAGAGTTTTGGAAGCTATTCGACGCATTCCCAGACATTTGTTTATTGATTCGAGTTTTGAAGACTTTGCCTATCAAGACAAAGCTTTCCCGATTTTGGCCGGACAAACGATTTCACAACCTTATACGGTGGCGTTTCAGTCGCAGTTATTAGACATTCAACCCGACGATAAAATATTAGAAATCGGAACAGGTTCGGGATACCAAACGGCAGTTTTATACCTAATGAATGCCAAAGTTTACACCATCGAAAGACAATTAGAATTGTATAAAAAAACGTCGGTATTGCTACCAAAATTGGGCTATCGCCCAAAAATCATGACCTACGGAGATGGTTATAAAGGCATGCCCACCGACGCCCCATTTGACAAAATTTTGGTTACCGCAGGCGCTCCCGAAATCCCTAAAACGTTATTGGCTCAACTCAAAATTGGCGGTAAATTAGTCATTCCTGTTGGCAAAGACACGCAAACGATGAATATGCTCATTCGCAAATCGGCAACAGAGTTTGAACAACACGAATACGGCGACTTTAAGTTCGTTCCGATGTTGGAAAACAAAAAATAATGTTTGTTAAAGTAATCCAATGATGTAGGATTTAGTTATTTTTTTTCTATTTTTATCAAAAAATATTCATGAGGAAAGTTTTATATATACTCCTATTCCCCACTCTATTAGTGGCTTGTAGTAGCGACGAAGACAACAATTGCACGTATTATGATTATGCAACTATAAACAATATTGAACACGAAGAACTCACGGTGAGAGTAAGACAAGATTTGCCTTTGACATTCGACATCAGCATTGCGAGCGATTGCGGCGAATTTTCACGACTGAATGTGGAGAAAGATGATTTTGTTTGGCATATCGACGCAGTAGCATTCTTTGAAGGATGCGATTGTAACGACCAATCTTACACGATTACTTACCCAGATGATTTCATTTTTAGAGCTGAAGAAATTGGCACTTACACTTTGATTTTCAATAATTACGAAGGACAAACAATACAAAAAGTTATCACGGTCACGCAATAACTATATATATTTTTCAATTCTAAAACAGCCTAAATTTGGGCTGTTTTTTTTGGCTTCTACCGAAAAAACACATTGATGATTTACAAATAAAAACGAGGCAAACTTGCGTATGCCCCGTAGTAAATGTTTTAGCTCACGTTCTATTTTTATTTATGTATTAAGGTGTTCGTGAAACATTTGAGTATAAAAAAAACCTCCTGATTATGGACAAGAGGTAACCCAAATGTTTTCACAACGGAATAATCCTTATTGTGAATCGCTTTCAAATAATTGTACGGCAATATTAATCATAAAAAAGTATATATAAAAATCTTAACTGTTAATTTTTTTAATTATATTAGTCGAACTTATTACAAAAAAAACTATACTAATGAAAAAAACAACAATACTCGGATTGGATTTGGGCGTAACTTCGATTGGGTTTGCTCACGTTATAGAAAGTAATCAACCTAATGAGTCTGAAATTAAGCAAATTGGTGTTCGGATTAATTCTTTAACAGTTGATGAACAAACGAATTTCGAGAAAGGAAAGCCTTTTTCAATCAATAAAGACAGAACTTTAAAAAGAGGTGCAAGAAGAAATCTTGATCGTTATCAGGATAGAAGAAGAAATTTGATTGAAGTTTTGCAGCGAGCAAATATTATCAATCAAAGTACTATACTTGCAGAAAATGGCAAAAACACCACTTTTCAAACTTGGGAATTAAGAGCAAAATCGGCTGTTGAACGGATTGAAAAAGAGGAATTGGCTCGTGTGTTTCTGGCAATCAACAAAAAACGCGGTTACAAAAGTTCTCGAAAAGCCAAAAACGAAGACGAAGGTCAGGCAATTGACGGAATGGCGGTTGCGAAGAAGTTGTATGAGGAGAATCTAACGCCGGGACAATTAGCTTACCAACTTTTGAAAGAA
>DATGOD010000123.1:0-4994 GCA_035306305.1 Flavobacterium sp. | reverse complement strand
ACCTATTTTTTCTGGTTATACAGCACCGGATTAAGTTCTTCGTCGTTGTACATTTTCATTTGTTTATACACTTTCATGTACTTTTCTCCGGCTTCGATGTCGTCTAATAAATCGTCAATAGAAGTGGTTAAATCTTGGCGTTGATCCAGCAAAACGTTCAATTTTTTTTCACAAGCCAATTTGTGTTCAGGTGTTGCATCGATGCGTTCTACTTCTTCATTCATGTGATAAATTTTCAATGCTAAAATAGATAATCGATCAATCGCCCAAGCTGGACTTTCGGTATTGATTTTTGCATGTGGTTTTACCGAAACATCTTTGTATTTGTCTAAAAAATAGCTGTCGATATATTCAACCATATCAGTTCTATGTTGATTAGAAGCATCGATTTTTCTTTTCAATTCCAAAGCAGAAACCGGGTCGATATTCGGGTCTCTGATAATATCTTCGTAGTGCCATTGCACAGTGTCAATCCAATTTTTTAGGTACAAAAGATGTTCGATTTTTTCTTTTGGATATGGATTTTGAATCGGTTGATTTACATCGTCATATTGATGGTAATCTTTGATGCTTTGCTCAAAAATTTCGTAAGCTGATTTTGAAAACATAAAAAGTATTTTTTACAAATATATTTAAAATTTAGGTCTCGAGAAGTATTAAAGGTATTTGAAGGACAAAAATAATTATACTGATGACCAAAATACTCGCCAAAACGGTTTCTTTCATCCATAGTTTCGGCAATTTTTCGACATAATTGGCTCCTAATATTGCCAACGGAAAAAAACTATATACAAGCAAGCTGTTAGTTTTTATATCGCTTAATACATACACAGCGATTCCGGTTAAAAAACACAGCAATATTTTGTAGTAATTGTGGTGTTCGCTCATAGGAATATTTCTGATAGTTAGTATTTTAGCGAAAAAGAATAGACATGCAATCGAACTAAAAATTGCCAAGGCAATGTTTTGATAAGTATTTTCAAAATAAGAAAAATCAAAATTCATCACAAAATGATTTTCCCAATATTCAAAAAATGAAAATCCAGAAAATATACAAATAGTGTAGAATATCGTAGCAATAACACCTGCCGAAATAATCGGAATTAACCAGTTTTTGTAATCATTGGCACGATACCAAACGATAGAAAATAATAATAAAACCAAATATAAAATACACCAAGGTTCAAAAATAGTAGCTACAAAAATCCATAACGACGCATCAAAAATTTTTAATCTCAATTGAATGAGTGAATTCATCGAAAATATGCGACGAATAGCCAATAAAATAAAAAAATTGGCCAAAATAGCCGAAGAATTATTGAAATACGTTTGAAACAATATTAGAAAGCAAGTGTAAAAAAACAAAGCATACATGTTTTGCTCCGATAATTTGTTTTTGAAGATGATAAATTGCACCAATAAAACGGATATGACCATCAATAAAGACAAAAATATCATCTTTGTCCAGCCCAAAAGCGAATGTGTAAAGCCTGGTTCAATAATCAAATCGATTGCATAAACCACAAATAAAAGTACGGCAATGACAACATAACTAATAGGTTTGTTCTTTTCAAACAGTGAGTTTAATACCAAAAGTCAAAATTATTAATTAACAAATAGTTTATTCAGTAAAATTATTTACTTTTGTAGCAAAGTTATATTTTTACGCTAAATAAAGAAGCATTAAAAACAACAATATTATGTGGAGTACATTTTTTGAAAACATCGGATATTTTTTTGAATATGTTCTGATGGCACCGATGAATTGGTTGGCAAGTTTAGAATTACAAACTTGGTGGGGAGCTAATACCATCAACTGGATTTTCATGATTATTTGTGCGTCGGCATTGGTTTATTGGTTGAAGCAATTACGCATTTTTGCCAAAAATAACGACGATGAGCAAGACACAACAGCACATTCATTTTTGAAATAATTTTTTCGGAATTACTGAAATTTATAGACTTCTAGAGTAAATCTAGGAGTCTGTATTATTTATTGATATGAGAAAAAAACTTTTACTACTATTAACAGCTATACAAGTATTTTCTGCTAATGCACAAGAACAAACAACTTTTGAGGTAGAAAAATCTATTAATCAAATTCAATTAGGACCAGGATTATGGTTTAGTAATGAGACAATTATTGGAGTTAATTCTACACTGCGAACCGAAATTGGGCTGGATTTGTCGTCTTTTAAGAAATACGGAAGCGATTACAGAGGTTATTACGTATATTTATTTACGCCTAGTATTACCTTAGAACCAAGAAATTATTACAATATTCAAAAACGTGGAGAAAAAGGTAAAAGAACAGAAGGAAATAGTGCAAATTATTTCTCATTAAAAGCGACTTTTTATCCAAATATGTTTACTCTTCCTGAACATGATGAAGTGTTTATACCAAATCAGTTAAAAATAATGCCGATGTGGGGCATTCGAAGAGATTTCAATCATCTTAATTTTGAATTTGGTGCAGGAATAGGGGGAACATACATTTTTCAAAAATCCTCATGGGGAAGATATACGAATGATAAAGGATTTAATCTTGCTTTTAATCTTCACGCCCGAATAGGATATAGATTTTAACAAATATAACCATTTATAACTTTATATAATCCTGTAAGATTTTAATTCTTACAGGATTTATTTTATATAAATAATTGAAATACACAAAAATATAATTCATATTTATATAAATAAAAAACCTTGTAAAATAGATATTCTACAAGGTTATTATATTAAGTTATAATTATAACCGTTTATAAATCGAAACCTAAATCGGTTCGGAAATACTGTTTGTCAAATGCAATTTTCTCTATGGAATTATATGATTTTTTCAATGCCTCTTTAAAATCATTTCCGTAAGAAGTTACCGCCAAAACACGTCCGCCATTGGTAACAATTTCTCCGTTTTTAAGCGTTGTTCCAGCATGAAAAACAATAGAGTTTTCCACAGTTTCAATGCCGGTAATTACTTTACCTTTTTCATAATCTTCCGGATATCCACCCGAAACCATCATCACGGTTGTAGCCGTTCTTTCGTCTATTTCTAAGGTTTTTTCGTCTAATTTTCCTTGTCCGATGGCTTCAAAAATATCTACCAAATCTGATTTTAATCTTGGCAAAACCACTTCGGTTTCCGGGTCGCCCATTCGCACATTGTATTCAATCACATAAGGCTCCTCTCCTACTTTCATCAACCCGATAAACACAAAACCTTTGTATTCTAAATCGTCTTTGGCAAAACCTTCGATGGTTGGTTTTACGATTTTATCTTCGATTTTTTGTAGAAAATCTGCAGTAGCAAAAGGCACAGGAGAAATCGCACCCATTCCGCCAGTGTTTAATCCGGTGTCGCCCTCGCCTATTCGTTTGTAATCTTTGGCTGTGGGCAAGATTTTATACGATTTTCCATCGGTCAACACAAAGCAACTCAACTCAATGCCCGATAAAAATTCTTCAATTACCACTTTGTCTGACGCCTGCCCGAATTTGGCATTTAGCAACATATTTCTCAGTTCGGTTTGGGCTTCTTCGAGATTATCAATGATTAAAACGCCTTTTCCTGCCGCCAAACCATCGGCTTTTAACACGTAGGGCGGTTGTAATGATTCCAAAAATGCACAGCCTTCTTCGGCAGTTTCAGCAGTAAAACTTGCATATTTCGCTGTCGGAACTTGATGCCGAACCATAAATTCTTTGGCAAATTCCTTACTTCCTTCCAATGCTGCTGCTGCTTTTGACGGGCCGATAACCGGAATATTTTTCAGCATTTCATCTTGTTGAAAAAAGTCATAAATTCCCAAAACCAACGGATCTTCCGGCCCAACGACCACCATTTGAATATTGTGATTCAAAACCGCCGTTTTGATGGCCTCGAAATCATTAACTGCAATTGGTAAATTTTCTGCAATTTGTGCAGTTCCGGCATTGCCCGGAGCTACAAATAATTGATTACATTTGGCACTTTGTTTGATTTTCCATGCAAAGGTGTGCTCTCTCCCACCCGAGCCTAATACTAAAATATTCATCATGCTGTGTTCAAATTTGACTACAAAAATACGTTTTTAAGTGGGAATATTTTAATTTCTGTGGGTAAATACAAAAATGGTTATTTTACCTCTGTATTTAATAATTTTCCGGATTATCATTAACTTCGTCCGATAAAATAGAAATATGGACGCAACGCTATATATCCGCGAACAATTGGGTTTTTCGGAAAAAAATATAAAAAACACTTTACAACTTTTGCAAGAAGATTGTACCATTCCGTTTATTGCCCGATATAGAAAAGATTTTACCGGAAATTTAGATGAGGTAGCGATTGAAAAAATCGCTCAAACAAATGAATCTTTTCTACAAATTCAAAAGAGAAAAGAAAGCATATTGGCATCTATCGCCGAGCAAAACGCACTTACAGCCGAATTAAAAAACAAAATCGAACAATCGTATGATTTAGCAGAAATCGAAGATTTGTATCTGCCTTATAAGAAAAAACGAAAAACCCGTGCCGACAAAGCCAAAGACCATGGATTAGAACCTTTGGCAAAAATCATTATGGCACAAAATGCGACTGATATTCAGCATGCTGCCAAAAAATTTGTCAATCAAAATGTAGCTACAACAACAGATGCTTTGCAAGGAGCGAGAGATATTATTGCAGAATGGATAAACGAAAATGCTTTTTTTCGGCAGGTATTTCGTAAAAGATTTCGAAAAGAAGCTGTTTTAACTGCCAAAGTTATTTCGAGTAAAAAAGACAATCCGGATGCACAGAAATATGCCCAATATTTTGATTGGCAAGAACCATTGAGTAAAATGCCTGCACATCGTTTGTTAGCAGTTTTGAGAGCCCATCAAGAAGGTTTTGTCCGAATTTCTGCTCAGATTGACACAGATGACGCCATCGATTGGATTTGTCATAAACATATCAAAAATTCTGCGATTGAAACTGCCGAGCAAATCCGATTAGCAACTGCCGATGCATACAAACG
>DATGOD010000122.1:0-13140 GCA_035306305.1 Flavobacterium sp. | reverse complement strand
TTTTAATTTTTCAATCGTCATCGAATGAGCATAAGACGGAATATTTCGCTCGTGAAATTCGTCCAATCCGCCAATGCAATCTTCGTGAAAATGCGTCGCAGAAACCGATTTGATTTGTATATTTTGACTTTGCAGAAAATCAATCAATTCGACCGAACTTTCAGCGTTTGCCGGCGTATCAAAAACAGCCGCTTCATTCTCATCAACCACAATCATTCCGTTGCAATCTACTTTCCCAAAATCATTGGTTTGCAAATAAGAAATGTGTTGATAAACATGGTCGGACAATTTTTTAATAATCAAATTTTCGGATTGATAAACCACCTCCGGTTTATGTTGAGCAAAAGAACAACTACCTAACAAAATGGTTAAAATAGACAGGAACAAAAAGCGATACAATTTCATCTTTTATATTTTTGGGTAAATATATAAAAAAACTGCCAACTCATCTGAATTGGCAGTTTTTACTATTTAGTATCAGCGGTTTTACCTGCTAATTTCTTCTTTCGAGGGCGGAGTTTACCGTAGCTTCCACGAATAATTTTCCCTCTTTTTGTTTTCATATCTCCTTTTCCCATAAGATAAAAAATTTTGTGGTGAACCACAAAGATAAGCAATTTTTGTCGATTATTTACTGGTTTCTGGTGTTATAGTTGCGAGTATTGAGGTATTAGTTTTTATTCTCGATACGCTTCGCTACTCGAACTGACGTGAGAGCTATCTGTAATCCGTTTGACTTTAGACTTTATGACTTTCGACCAATGCGGATAGTTTTTACACAAAATAATCTTTTGTTTTTCATACCTTTGCCGTTCAATTTTTCTTAAGAAATGAGTAAAATAAAAGTAGTCCATATTGTTGAAGCCCTTGGTGGGGGCGTTTATACCTATTTTAAAAATTTATCTCATTTTTTTGGTTCGGAAGATATAGCTAAAAAAGTTGAAACAACGATTATTTATAGCAGCAAAAGAAAAGAAATTATCCCCGAAAATATTCGAAAAGAATTCTCTCCAAATGTTCGTTTGATTGAGATGGATATGGTGAGAGAACTTTCGCCGATAAAGGATTTTCAGTCGATTTTAGCACTCAGAAAACTTTTAAAAGAACTCTGTCCAGACCTCGTTCATCTGCATTCTTCCAAAGCCGGAATTTTGGGCAGATTTGCCAACACCTTATTACTTACGAACAAGAAAAAAGTGTTTTACACGCCTCACGGTTACGCTTTTTTGCGACAAGATATTTCAGTTTCAAAAAGGAAATTTTACCATTTTATTGAAAAATATGCTCAGCGATTTTTTGGCGGAACCACCGTTGCTTGTGGCGATACGGAATATGAAATAGCGAAAAATTTTGGAAAATCGCGATTGGTTCGAAACGGGATTGATTTTAAAGCGATTGAAAAAAAGTATGTTTTCATCAAAAACGAAAAACTAACGTTTGGCATTGTGGGTAGAATTACGGCACAGAAAAACCCAAAGTTGTTTAATGAAATTGCCAAACGCTATCCCGAATTTAATTTTATCTGGATTGGCGATGGCGAACTTCGACATGAAATTACCGCCCAAAATATTCAAATATCAGGCTGGTTTTATGATATGAATGAGGTTTATTCCTGGGTAAACAAAATCGATGTGTTTTTACAAACGTCGTTGTGGGAAGGTTTGCCTTTGGCGGTTTTGGAAGCAATGGCATTAAGGAAACCGGTGGTAGCAAAAAATGTTATCGGAAACAAAGATATTGTTCAAAAGGGCAAAAATGGTTTTTTGTTTGACTCGGTGAACGAATTAGAACCGATTTTTAGAGAAATAGAACAACAGCATTTAGCAATGGGAAACAATAGTTTTGCTTTGTGTGCAGAAAATTTTGATTGTTTTAAAAATTTGAAAGGTTTAATTTCAATTTATCAGAACGCTTTAAAGTAATGTTTTTACCTTCCTAATTAATCTAAAAATCAAATATAAATTCTATCTTTGCTTTTTTAACCCCCTTATTTATGGCAATTTTAATATCAATATTTTTGTTAATTGCTTATTCTTTTTTGGTTTATTCCTTTTCGAAAGGATTTTGGAATGCTTTTAAAACCATTAAATCTCCTTTATACAGAATATTATACATTATCCTATTAATTGTACCGACAGTAGCATTATTTTACATAACGACTAATGAAAAATTTGTTTACTATTGGGACTTTGCTAATTATTGGATAAAATCTATTAATTTTACAGAATCTTTCTTTCATAACCCCATCGGAACTATAAGAAGTATATACTCTTCTATAAATCACGAAAGTTATAATACATCTGCTAATTTACTTTTGGCTCCAAGTCAAGAATTATTTGCCCCGATAAACTATAATATCTACATAAGTTCAATCTATTTGATGTATTCCCTGCCTTTGGTTTTTGTTTTATCGAGTTTTGTTTATAAATTATACAATGTTTTTGACACAAAAACAAAGTTGGCTATTCCGGTTTGTATTGCACTGTTTACTCCTTTACTGATACCGATACGTTATGGCTTTCTGGATATTGCAGGCGTATTTTGGCTAATTATTGTTTTTCATCTTTATATTGACACAAACTATTTGAAAAACAAGAATATAAAAAAAAGTATTTGGATTGCTTTATTGCTGTTAATTATTGTTTTTACCAGAAGATTTTACGCTTTTTGGGTGGTAGCTTTCTTTTTAAGTAGTTTTGTAATAAGTTTACTTTCTTACGCAAAATCCCGGAATAATAAAGAACTTATTAACTCAGTACTTAATTTAACAATCATTGCAACAATATTCACCGCTGTATTGGTACTGCTCTTTTATCCATTTTTTGAAATGAGCGTTTTAACGGACTACAAAGACATTTATTCCGCTTATACCTCTAGACCTTTTTTCCAAGAAACAAAACATGTAATTTCATATTATGGTATGCTTATTTTGGCAGTATCGCTTTTAGGCTGGTTATACAATATACTTAAAACCAACATTTTCATAATATTTTTGACCATTTTTACCATTACGACAGTATATCTTTTCACAAGAATTAATTATTTTGGTTTTCAACACCATTACCTAACAATTCCGTTTTTTATAATAACTTTTATAAGTGTTTTTCTGTTTTTTAAGAATAAGCAAATTTATGTTACCATTGGTCTTTTTCTTATCCTATTGATTAACAACACATTTGTTTTCGCATATAATAATGAACCACAAGACAATGATAAAATACCTCTATTTTCACAAGTTAAAGGAAAATCGCACAACAGAGCGGATTATGACCAAATTGTAGAACTTAGTAATTTTGTGCTGAACCTTAAAGAAAAAAAGCAAACTGCATATTGCTTATCAAGCGGTTACAAACTCAACGAAGCTATAATCAGGCTGCTTTATCTACCCAACAAAGACCCTTTAATTGACGTTTTATATCAAACTCAAGATGTGGACAAACGTGATCGTTTCCCGACAGAATTATTCTTAGCAGATTATGTCATAACCACAGACCCGATAGACCTGCATCTCGGTGAAAACAACCAGCAAATAGTGGCTTATTTCAATCAGCAAATTCTAAATGGCTTGCTTAAAGAAAATTATACGACAATAAAAACATTTTCTCTAGAAGGAGATGTTAAAGCTCTTATTTTAAAAAAGCAAAAAAATGTAAGTAACACTCAAATAAATGAAATAAAAGAATATTTCAAAAAACTATATCCTGAGTATGAAAACATGTACGCAATAAGTCCATTAGTTTACATAAAAAACACCATTCCGGGCGACAATTACGGTAGCATCTCTTTTTCAGATGCTGGAAAATCTGTTATGATTCATCCGGGCAAGAATATTCCAAGTAAATTAGATTTTAATTTTGAAGGAACTGATTATAAAAAACTAGAGTTTACTGCAACATTCAACAATAAAACTGGTATAAATCAGGATTGTAATCCAGATCAAGATGCAGAAGTTTATTTAAAAATTAAATCAGAAGATTCTATTATTAAAACCTATTATATCACACATAAAAACGATGAAAAAATAAGCATTCAAATACCCGAAAACAAGAAAATTACTTTTGAAATAGACAAAGGTAAAAACGAAGATTATTGCGATTGGTTTAAGATTACTGATTTCATCATTGAATAAAAAAATATGTCAACAATATTATCCATTATCATTCCCATTTATAACGAAGAGAAAATCATTCCGGAACTCTACCAAAGACTCACAAATGCTGCCAAAGAAATCACCTCCGATTATGAACTTATATTTATAAACGACGGTAGTAAAGACCGTTCGATTCTTGAACTTATAAATCTTTCGCAACAAGATTCCAAAGTCTATTTTATAAATTTCAGTCGAAATTTTGGACATCAGATTGCCGTAACCGCCGGGATAGATTACTGCAAAGGAGATGCTGTTGTTATCATTGATGGAGATTTGCAAGATCCGCCCGAATTGATTCCCGAAATGTACAGAAAACACCAAGAAGGATACGAGGTGGTATATGCCCAAAGAGAAAAAAGAGCAGGCGAAACTTATTTTAAAAAAATTACGGCACAACTATTTTATAGAACCTTGAAAAAACTAACTTCTGTAGATATTCCTTTAGATACCGGAGATTTTAGATTGATTGACCGGAAAATTGTTGAAGCACTAAAAAATATGCCGGAACAAAATAAATTTTTGAGAGGACAAATCGCTTGGCTTGGTTTTAACCAAACTTCCGTTGTGTTTAATAGAGATAAAAGAAAGCATGGAAAATCGGGTTATCCGTTGAGTAAAATGATAAAATTTGCTCTTGACGGAATCACAGGTTTTTCAGACAAACCCTTGGAATATGTTTCCCGATTGGGATTTATCATTTCGGGCTTGTCGTTTTTAATTATTTTGTATGCTATTTTTTCGCATTTCTTTTTAAAACAAACAATAACAGGTTGGACTTCGTTGATAATCAGCTCAATGTTTATTGGTGGCGTACAGATGATTTCAATTGGAGTTATAGGCGAATATGTCGCAAGAATCAATAAAAATATTCTGAACAGACCGCTTTATCTTATACAAAACACCAACATCAAACAGAAGGAAGATTAAAAAAAGCACTCAGGTTTTATTCGGTTCAATTTCAGTATAAATCTTCTTTTGTCTAAAAACAAAACAGAGAAGCAAAGCAATTAATATACAACCGAATTGCCTTATCAAGACATTTTCTACGGTGAAAAACAGCAAAAACGCAACTGTTAAACCAAGTGAAAAGAAATCTTTTCGAGTGGCTAGAAATAAGTATAAAAACATAAGCACACTCAGTGAAAAAGCAATAATTCCCTGACTTAGTAATAAATCCAAAAATTGATTATGGGTATTGAATTGGCTATTGATAAACCATTGTTTGTGCTCTGCATCCAGAAAATTATCTTTTTGGCGATAACACATCGTTAGTTCATTTTGCGTTTGTTGGTAGCCTTTTCCAAAAATGATTTCCTTCGGATTATCAGACAAAATATTATAAGCACAATCCCAAATATAATATCTTGGTTCAGCCAAAATGAAATTAATCTTCTCGTCATTGATGTAAAATCTTTTTGCCAAATTACCAGAAAAAAGAGCTCCTAAAACAATGATAAACAAAGCCATTCCGACCAACCATCGACTGTTAATCTTTATTTTTCTTGCAAAATAAATCAACGCCAAAATCATCGAAACCAGAACCGAAAATGCCGATAATCGGGCTGCAATTAAAAAGATAAAGCTGATAAAACCAATACCGGCAATGACATACAATGTTTGATGTATTTTGTTGGATGATTTTACAGCCAAGTAAAATGCAAAAAATGTTGCCATAAGATACATAAAACCAAGGTAAGGCCGATGTCCGAAAAGCAAATCGTTTACTCCTTCTCCGTTTGCCAAAACAAAATTGCTGTCGTTGAATATTTTTATGATTATCAAAACGGAAGATATAGAACACAAAGCAAATGCTCCTGTAACAAAAGCTGTTAAACAAGGTTTTATATTTTTTATCGGCGATGATAATATTAGAATCATCGGAATGTAGAACAGCCTCGCAATGATACTGAAGTCTTCCCAGCGTTGAAATATTAAATTATTGACAACAATAACGGCAATGAATAATAAAATAGCTATCAATTCTTTTTTTAGCGTCTTGATGTTTGCTCTTAAACTATGAAAAGGATAAGCTGCAACAAGCAACAACAAGATGATGTTAGGCAGGGCTTTTGCCGAATGCTCAAAAGGAAGGATGAAGCAAAAAAGCAAAAAAAGATAGCTGTATATTTTATCGATAATTTTCATAGTAAGACATCGCTTGAGTTTATCGGGATTATGTTTAGATTCTAAAAATTTTCTTTAGCTTTATGACAAGGTTTCTTGAAGTATAAAGCAATAATACATTTCTTAACAATCCCAAAATGGGATAAATGCCAAAATAGAAATGATCTTGGATTATTTTTATTCTGTTTTTAATTTGCTCTTTGCGTTTCAGCGTTGAAATACTGTTTTCCGAAACAACATAATTCAGTAAAACTTCGGGCAGGTTTTCTACTTTATGTTTTTTCATTATTTGAAAGAAGAAAGCATAATCTTCTGCCGATTTTCGATTTTCTGGATAATAACCCACCGTTTGCAAAATTTCTTTCCTAAAAACAACCGACGGATGAATGAAACAACTGTTGAAATACATCTTTTTTTGTATTTTTTCATAAGTTGTCGGATGTTCCAAAAAATATAAATGATTAAGATTTTCATCAACAATGTTTCCCCAAGTTCCTAAAAGATAAACATCTGCATTTTGGTCTAAATAAGTTATTTGTTTTTGGAATTTATCCGCAATCGCAAAATCTCCCGAATCTAATCTTCCGATGTATTTATAATTCCATTTTTCGATAAGTTTTAATCCGTGATTAAGTGCTTTTTCAATCCCTTGATTTTGAGGTAAAAAATCTAAAATGATTTTTCCGGGATTTTTATATACAGTATTTAGATTTTCCAAAACAGGTTTTTCAATGCTTCCGTCATCAACGATTAAAATGTCCACCGGAAAAGATTCCGAGATAGAACCAACGGTTTTCAAAAGTGCGTTCACAGAATTACAATGCGGAATTAATATGATGAGCTTATTCATTGATTTGTTTTTTGTAATTGAAAACATCAACCGCTTTAATTAGTAACACCAAACACAACCAAAAACCATATTGTTTAAAAAAATCTACTTGCAGCCAATTTACAGCAAAACCGATAAAAGAGAGCAAGAAAATCGTTCCGATATATTTATTTCCGAAAGAAACTTTTTTCCAATACATCAAAGAATAATAGATAGGCAATGTTACCAATAGCACAAACAACAAAGTACCAATTAATCCAGTTTCTGCCAGTAATCTTGTATAAATATTAAATTGAGGAGGAAATGATTTATCCTGCTGATTTTTGTAGATATATTTAAACTCCCAATTGTTGGTTGTCGCCCAATATGGATAATGCGGCACCATATGATACGTTCCTTGTCCGAAACCTACTCCGCTAACCGGATTTTCTTTAAAAACCTGTAAAGCGGCATATTGCATCCCAAAACGAGATTTGTTAGAAACATTTTGCGTTAAGTTTTTGGAAAAGTTGAGTTGGTCAGCTCTTTCACTCACGGCTTGGTATATGGTTTCGGATTTCAAAATCACTAAAGCCAAGACCAATGCACTTGCGGTTTTGAGTCCGAATGCGGTAATTTTTCGGTATCGTTCGTCGTGTAAGAGAATCAGCACAAAACAAATCAATTGCAACCCGATTACCACAAAAGCGGCGCGAGCGTTAGAAAATAACATCAGAATTACAACGACCAACGAAGGTGCAAATTTTATCCATTTTTTTTCGGTAAAGATGTAACTCAACATCCATGGTGCCACAAAAATGAGGTAATTTCCTAAAGCAGGAATTTCATACGTTACCGACGAAATTCCAATTCTGCCCGAAGCGTGCAACTTGGTATTTACAAACGGAAAAAAATCAAACAGATTTAAAACCGGGCGTAAAAATCCCATTCCGAGATACACAATTGCAATTTCAATAAATCCGTAAACCGCCACAAAAACAAAGCTATACAAAAGTATTTTTCTTATTTTTCGGATGCTTTTTGTCAGTTCCATGTCTTTGATAACATTCCAAAAAAGAAATGAAAAACATCCGGCAGAAATCAGTAAAGAAATGGTTTGTCGGATATATCTGCTGACTCCGGAAGTTTGTTTGTAGAAATTATGCGAAACGGTATCGTAATTCAAAACCGTTGATAAAAATGTCCAGAAAATAAAGGCAGTTAATAAAACAATCAATGGATTTTTATACGGAAAACAGATTTTTTTTGCGAGCACATTTTCAACACAAACAACGCCAAATCCTAACAGAAAAAAATAGGACGCGGCTTCGTCTTTGTATTCTCCCAAAAACGAAAGTCCGTCAAATTCATTGAAAGGAATAAAGAACATTCCCAACAAAAACAACAGCGTGTATATTTGTTTTAGCGTGATCATTCAGCAATTGTTTGTAGCTCTATTTGTTTGATTAACATATATCTATAAATCATTGTTCGGCTAAACCAAAGTAATATAAATCCGATGATTATACTGTTTAAAGTACGAAAAAAAATCATAAGAATAATCAGCAAAATAATCGAAATGAGAATGACTAATATGTTCGTTTTTTTTAATGTATTAATCGATGTTTTAGCTTCAAAAGCTGATAATATTGATGCAGAATACAATCGAATAACGCCCAAAATAATTAGTAAAGCAATGGTAGCAATGTGTTTTTGAAAATCGAAATTCAATAAGTTTATGATTGTGATAACATATATTGTAGCGGCGATAAGAATGCTCAATAAAAGGCTGAAAACGATAATTTGTCGGTTGAATTTTTTAAATTTCTTCAGCGAAAAATCATCTTTGAATTGTATCAACTGCCGAAAACCAACATAGCTTTGCAACAATGTGTATGGAGCTAAAACCAAATTACACAGATAAAAATAATCGCCCAGCGTTACAACGCCCAAATGTTCTTCTACAATCATTCTATCGCCAAAAAGCAGCAAAGAAAGTGTGGAAATGGAGATGAAAAAATGAAAAAACGATTGGTTTGTTTCTTTTTTGGGCAACAACTCAACGAAACTAAATTTGATTTTTTTGAATACGACAATTCCTGTAAATACGGTGATTATGACAATGGTTCCTAATATTAATCCAATCAATACATCGGCGTTTTTGTATTTCAATAACCAAAAAAATAATGCCAAAAACGGCAATACAATCTTCCAAGAATTGGCTAACAATTGTGCTTGCACAAACTGGTGATTCAACCGAAATATATTGAATAAAAAAAGAGAATATATCGTGCAGGCAACCGCCAAAGCTACCAGCCAAATACGGTCATAATATTGTGCGTATTGCCAAATATAAACCGCCAGAGAAAGAATTGTAGCCACAACAACCAATGCGTATATAAACGTGAGAAAACTTTTTTGTGTAGCAATAATATTGGGTTTGCCATATTGAGAATATCGCAAAAAAACTTGTTCAAAACCCAACAATCCATAGATGTAAACAATAGAAATAAATGTAACAATTAACGAATATACGCCGTATGATTTTTCATTTAAAACTTCCTTCAATAAAATGTTTGCAAACAAGAACGATAGCCCTCCTATAACAATGATAAGAAAAGACAAATGCTCCGCGGCAAACGATTTTATTTTTTGTGTAAACAATGCTATCGACATGAAGAATTATGCAGCTTTACGCTCTTCGTTTTTGAATTTTTTATATTTTTTGACCGTTTGTGCGATAAAATAAAACATAAACATCAAAACGATGACCAAAAGAACAGGTTTAATGAAGCTTTTGTTATACAAATTCTTGGAACTGCTCACATCATAAACGATTTTTTCTTCTTCGATGAGTTGTACTTTGGTTTTTGCGATTCGTTGCAACAACTTGTTTTTGGTCAGCATCAATTCATTGATTTGCGAATACATATCTATTTTGATGTCGCCTTTTCCATCTGTAGAATTTCCGCCCAAATTATCAAAAATTGCATTGATACTTTCCACCGATTTTTCCAGCTCGATTAATCTATTTTGGGTTTCTTTTTGTCCAATTTGTTGAATTTCTGCAAAATATTTATCGCTATTTAGATAATCCATCAAACTTTGATATATTTTTCCTTCATCATCATGAACATCGGTTGTATATTTTATCTTGTGGTAGCGATATAATTTTTCAACATTGTTTTCCTTTTTATATTTGCTTACCTCAATGGTATTTTCGCTCATGTATTTCGCCATTTCCAAATTGTCTTTTTCGTCAGACAAAAAGCTATACATATCAATAATTGGTTCAATTTCAATTTTAGAAATATGTTTTAACCCCGGAAAATTGTACTGTTCTACCCTATTAAAATTGTTGATTTTGTTATAAGTATATTCGGTACTTCCAAAGTTGGTCGCCACAACAACCACATTTCTATAGGCATTTTTATCATTTTTATACATATAAACGCCCAACGCAATACCGATAATCAACAAAATGATAGTGGCAATTTTATTTCTCAGAAAAAACGAAAAAAAACGAAAAATACTGTAGGTAATATTTTCAAAAAAGTTTTTGGTCGATTTCCATAAATACGACAAATCAATCTCCTGATTTTCAGTAGTAGTTTTATTATTTTCCATATAAATTAGTTTAAAATCTGTTTTAACATTTCAATCGTTATGGCATAAGTTGGTTTTACACCTGTTGTTCCTAATCCTCCCGAAGCCAACGTACTTCCGGTTTCCAGCGGATTATCCGAGGCATAATAAGCATATCGCACTTTCACATCCGGATGAATACTCTTTCTGATTTTCGATGCCGATTGAATCGCTTTTTGATAATGTGCACCTTCCATCTCCAAACCGACTGCTCCCCAAGTCGAATCTCTGAAAAATTCCAACAATTTTTTGTTTTGCAACGATGTACCCAATACCGTTACCATCGTTCCAGAAACAACCGGAATTCCGTAATCTTTGAACAAATCTGCTGACAACTCATTATCAAACGGATAATTATCACCTGTTCCTTCATTGATATGAGCAAACGGAATCATAATATCGCCTTTATCGCCGATTAATATTCCTGCTTTTCCCATTACCGAGATAGATTCAACGTTCAAATATATATCTTTTTTGAACGGTTTTAACAGTTCGTCAATAGTTTCGTAAGCTTGTTCGCCAAAAGCATAATCCATGACAATGATTACCGGTTTTTGATCGTCGTTTTTCGGGATTTGACAATCGCTAAATAATGTTTCTTTAAAATCTATTTTGGCGGTATCAAAAATTTGTACATCGATATTGGTTCCTGTGCTATCAGGCAAAAAAACCATACCTTCTTTCTCGGCTTGTTGCTGAACTTTTGCTCTCAAAACTTTGTTGTCTGACAAGCTCAAAGCTTCGAATATTTCGGTATGCAACGGATTTACCTCATACTTTTTCAAGGTTTTATGTGCAAAAATACTATTCATCACACTGTGCATATTCGCACTAATGATATGAATCGGACGATGAATGATATTTAATTTTTGCAAAACCGCTTTAATGTCTTCCGCCCAAGCATCTCCATAGATATGATGACCTACACGCTCACGCAAAATCGGGCTAAAAGTGATGGTTCTTTTCTGTTCAAGCAAAACTTCATCCAACGCCAATTGCCCCAACCAATAAATCAAATGGATAAATCTGTCCGGATTATCTGGCGTAGCAAACGATGGATAAACAAAATCAATTTCTTCAAAAGACCGTCCTAAAAGCCCTGACAAATGTGCAATGGCTTTTTCTCTTTCTACCGTGCTCAATGCTTTTTTGTGGCTAATCAATTCTTTGATTTTTGCCCAATCGCGATTGGTCGAATCTTCTTCTTCGTCCAAGATACGGTCTTTGATTTTGTGTGATTCGATAAAGATAAACGTCAAATGCGTCAGAATATCATAAATATCTGAACGTCCTCGCGTAATCTCAATATTCATTTGTTCTTTGTCAATCCGAAAGCAATTTCTCCGTCTTTTTGGCGGAACAATCGGTCTAAAATGCGAATTGCGATAGCCTTCATCCGACGTGAGATGGATATATCGACATTCTTCGATACCTATCGGCAAACGCTCAATCACATACAAAAGTCCGCTAAGTTCTACTTTTTCCTCAGCAATGCTTCCGTATATTTCTGGACGCAACAACAGCAATGCTTCTCGCAATGTTTCGCCCGAAACGCCCATAGGTTTATAAAATCCACGGTTAAACAAATGGCGCATCGTGATGTAAATTCGTTCGACTGCTGCCGAGGATTCTTGTGCTCTTGTGAGTGATATTTGTGTATTGGGTTTTGTCATATAAATCAATTACTTAAAATTAATCCTATCGCAGGGTCGGCATAAGGTTTTTCTTCGACCAAATCTTTTTCTTCTATAAATTGTTCGTTGCTAAACCAATATCCGTTCATATATCGATACGAATTGGATTTTTCTACATGATTATTAACCATATCCGGAGCATAGCGATAATCTTCAAACAAAGTTGTTTTTTTTACAAAAGTGTTCAATCTTGCCTGATTATTTTCGGTCAATACCCACTCGACGGCGACGAACAATCCTTCTTTGGGCATTTTCAAATTATATGGCAACAATTCAACTCTGTTTTTTCGATTTCCACGTTTGATAGAAAAAATAATCGGCTCGTCCAACAAATCTTCGCCAGGGCATCCACTTTCGTCCACTGTAAGTAAGCGCAACTTAAAACTTCCTTCGGCAACCATGCTTTTTGTATAAACGATTGCTTTGTCGATATATTGTACTCGCTGGATTTCTTTTTCGTTCGGGAAATATCGAGCAAAAATCCATGGTACATTTCCGGGATTGAAATAAAAATTCTCGAAATGAGCATCGCCAAGCGTGTGCTGCAAAGTTTTTTCGGGATAAACAATCAATTCGTCTTGCTGAATCTCTCTTTCTATTTTTTGTAAAACAATCGTATCCGAATCCGTGATATTTTCAAATTGCTGCACATAACCTGATGCCCAAAATACAATTTCTTCTCCTTCTTCTGCAAACGGAATGGTAAAACATCCATCTTC
>DATGOD010000121.1:0-2732 GCA_035306305.1 Flavobacterium sp. | reverse complement strand
TTTGACGAGTAAAATCCAATCATTGTCCAGATATTTATAGCCAATATCGTACACAAACCGATATTCTGCTCCGTTTTTATACACTTTGAAATGGGTAAAATAATTAAAATCAAATCCTTCGTTAGACAATTTTTGTTTCGTCGTTTTGGTTTTACCATCTGCGAATGATTGTTTTGCCAAAATCCGGTAATTTTTACGGAGCTTGTTGTTCACATTCCGCATCAAATTAGACGTGTCCTTGTTTTGCTTGTTATTGTACGCATTTCTGCAAGCATCGTTACAAAACTTTTTGTCTGACCGCCCAATAATTCTTTCTCCGCATTCTAAACAGTTATTCATTTTTTTGAGGTTTGTCGAATTGTGTAAAATTTTCAATTACTTAAGTCCTATAAATACAGATAAATCGGAATTCACATCAACATTTCCAATTGTTGCCGGTTTCCATTTATATTCTGTTATCAGTTTAAATGCTACATTTTTTATTAACTCATAATATTTTTGGTTATAATCTTCCTTGTTTGATTGAGTATCAAAATATGTAATGTGATAGTCTTTAATAGTCGCATTTCCTTTTTTATCTACATGTATATCAACTCTTATTTGGGCTAATCCTAATCCATTTTCTTTATTAGTGTAAATATAGTCATCATCATAATAAGTAAACAAGCTGTCAAATTTATCTTGTAATCCACTATGATACATAGCATTATAATATTTATCTCCCGGAAACAATGCTGGTTTATCCCATGAACCATATACACTTTCCTTTGAGAAAGTCAAATCAAGATTTTTAAGTATCCACAAACTATCAGCTATAAAATGAATTGAATCTATATATTGCGTTCCGTATTTTTCTTCAAACATTAGATTCATAATTTCACAATAACAATTTTGGCGTTTATCTTCCAAAATCATATCGGAATAAACCGCAGTTTTAACTTTGATATTTTTTGATTTCAAAATACTATCAAATTCTGCAGAATGTCTTTCCTTATCGAAATCAATGAGCATTCCAAAACTCTTACAATACACATCAATTCCTTCTTTTAAGTCTTTCTCTGCCCTACTAATTTCTTTTAAACAATTAATATCGTTAGAATCAATTTCATTCTTAAAATCTCGTATTGCCGTGTTCTTTTCACAAGAATAGAACAGTATTATAAAGAGGAAAAATATTATTTTATTCATATCATTAAGGTTTAATTATTCTGCTTAAAAAATCGTTTTTTTGTTTTCCACAGTTATTTCCGAGCCTTCTGCAAGCATCACAGAGTTGGGTTGAGTCGTATTCAGAAAAGTAAATTTTTCTCCATAAACCAATCCAAAATCTACATTGATTTGATAATCAAGCACGCGATAGGTTTTCCATTTGGGATGCGTTACTTCATATTCGTTTGATTTCTTATGATTTACTTTGGCATATCCCCAATAATGTTCCGTGATAAACTCTGTTTCGCTCCCCGACTCCATCTCGAAACTTTCGTGGCTTGTTTTGACCATAAATTCATTTTCTTTCCCCGATTTTGTCCAGCGATAAATAATGATTTTGTTCTTGTCATTTTCCAACCATTGATGATTCATTGGCAATGTTTCATAATTTTCATTATATATCGTGTTAGCCACAAAAGTCAGTGCTCTCTTGGGTACAATTTCTTTGATAAAAACAACGCCTCGTTTCCACTTACCATTTTCAAATCGCTTGACATAAAAACGTAAATTCACTTCTTCAAAATTAATATGATAAGGAACTTTGACTCCCAACAACTTCGTATTTTGAAACATAAAACCCACCAAACTAACAAAACATTTTCCTTCCCATAAATCTAATTCCGTTCCGACAGGTACATATTCAGTCAAATATTTGGGGTCAATCACATAATTTGCCATGGCCAACTTTCTCCATTCAGCTTTCAGAAAACTCATTTAATTTATTTTTTTTAAATCATCTATTTCGCTCAAATATAACAATTTATCCATTTACAAACAATTACAATCGAAAGTAATTGTATAACTACCGACTAATTTTTACCGGCCGTTACAACTTTGCATCAGAGATTCGAGCTACACCGAACGACTCGAGTTTGATTGTTTAATTAAAATTTTAGTATTATGTCTGTACGAAACAAAGTAAGTCTAATCGGACGCACAGGAAAAGAGGTTGAAATCGTAAATTTCGACAACGGCGGAATGAAAGCCAGTGTATCACTTGCCACCAGTGATTATTACACCAATGCACAAGGCGAAAAAGTAGAAGACACCCAATGGCACAACTTGGTTGCTTTTGGCAAAACTGCCGAAATCATGCAAAAGTATGTAACCAAAGGCAAAGAAATCGCCATAGACGGAAAACTCACTTATCGGAGTTATGACACCCAAGATGGTCAGAAAAGATATATCACTGAAATCAGGGTAGAAGAAATTTTGCTTTTGGGTGGTAATCCGTCTTAGTTTTTTTGCCACAGATGTATAAGAAAACCATTTGGTGTGAAAAATAAAAGCCAATGCGTTTGCATTGGCTTTTATTTGTTATAATCGAAAATTATTTTACAATATCCAATTCTTCGATAAGGTTGGTTGCACCGGCATATTTATCGATGATAAACAACACATAACGAATATCAACATTAATTGTTCTTTGTAGTTCTGGGTCAAAAATCACATCACCCGCCATCGCTTCGATATTTCCGTCGAATGCCAAACCAATCAATTCTCCTTTTCCGTTGAGTACAGGC
>DATGOD010000120.1:0-3031 GCA_035306305.1 Flavobacterium sp. | reverse complement strand
ATTGATATTCGGATATTTTTTTACTTGCTCGGCAAATCCAAATGCCGAAAAAGTAATATTAACAGAATCTTTGACCGGCTGAAAACTTAGAGAAAAATCGCCCATTTCTTTAGACGATGTATAAGCAATCATAGTCGAATCTTTGGCTTTCATCGCCAAAACCGTTACATCGCTAATCGGTTCATTGAATTCATCATAGAATTTTCCGCTTATCTTAACCTGAGCCACCGTCGAAAGCCCGAATAAACAAATCAATAAAGGAAATAATCGCATAAAAAAGTAGTGTTTATCGTTGTGTTTAAATTATAATTGTACTGATGATAACAAATTTTGTGCCTGTCTTATTGTGTTTTCAGACAACAACACGCTATAGGTAGAAAAAAACAGGGATTTGTTACAATAAAAATAGCTTATATCAGAAATCTGTTTCTTTCTGATATAAGCTAAAAACGGTTTATCATTTTTTTTATTCTACTGTATTTATTTCTGTCTGAAAAATATTTCAATCGGCACACCCGAAAAATTATAGTTTTCCCTCAATTTATTTTCGATATAACGCTTATATGGGTCTTTGATGTATTGCGGCAGATTGGCAAAAAACACAAACTGCGGTGTGTGTGTCGGCAACTGCATACAGAATTTGATTTTGATATATTTTCCTTTGACTGCCGGGGGCGGATTATTTTCGATAATCGGCAGCATTACCTCGTTGAGTTTTGAGGTAGAAACACGACCTTTTCTGTTTTCAAATACTTCAACAGCAGTTTCTAGAGCCTTGAGCAAGCGCTGTTTGGTGAGTGCCGATACAAAAACGATAGGCACATCTTCGAACGGAGCAATCTGCTCTCGGATTCTTTTTTCGTATTCTTTGGTGGTTTGATTGTCTTTTTCTACCAAGTCCCATTTGTTGACAAGGATTACGACTCCTTTTTTATTTTTCTGTGCCAGCCAAAAAATACTTTGGTCTTGTCCTTCAAATCCGCGTGTGGCATCAATTACCAGCACACACACATCGGCATGTTCAATCGCCCGCACCGAACGCATCACAGAGTAAAACTCCAAATCTTCTTTCACTTTAGATTTCTTCCGGATTCCGGCGGTGTCCACCAAATAAAAATCAAATCCGAAACGGTTGTATTTGGTATCGATTGCATCACGTGTAGTTCCGGCAATATCTGTTACTACGAAACGGTCCTCGCCAATCAACGCATTGATGATACTCGATTTTCCGGCATTTGGTCGCCCGACAAAAGCAAATCTTGGCAACTCTTCGTCTTCTTTAACTTCGTTTTGTTCTAACGGTAAAACTTCTACCAAAGCATCCAACATTTCGCCTGTTCCACTACCATTCATTCCAGCAATCGGGTAATATTCGCCCAAGCCAAGGTTGTAAAATTCATAAGCATCTTGTAGGCGTTTTCCGTTATCTACTTTATTCACGACAAGCAGCACCGGTTTGGTTACTTTTCTCAGCAAATTGGCTACTTCTTCGTCCATCGGCGTCAAACCTTCTTCTGCATCGACGACAAACAGAATCACATCGGCTTCGTCAATTGCCAATTCAACTTGTTTACGGATTTCTCCTTCAAAAATATCGTCTGAACCTTCGATATATCCTCCCGTATCGATAATTGAAAAACTGCGTCCGTTCCATTCGCTTTTGCCGTAGTTTCTGTCTCTGGTTACACCACTAACAGCATCGACAATGGCATCACGCCTTTGTATCAAACGGTTGAACAAGGTCGATTTCCCTACATTGGGTCTTCCTACGATAGCTACTATATTATTCATGCTTTATTGCTTTTGGCTAATGCCTTTATATTGTTATTTATTGTTGTATCCGAAACGTTTTAATTGAAGATTATCGTTTCGCCAGTCTTTGTTTACTTTAACAAAGGTTTCGAGATGTATTTGTTTGCCGAAGAATTTTTCCATGTCGGCACGGGCTTCGACACCTACTTTTTTGATAGATGCACCTTTGTGTCCGATGATAATTCCTTTTTGACTTGCACGTTCCACCATAATCACCACGCGAATGCGGATAATGTCTTCGTCTTCCTTAAATTCTTCTGTAACCACTTCAACAGAGTAAGGGATTTCTTTGCTGTAATTCAACAAGATTTTTTCTCGGATAATTTCATTGACAAAAAAGCGTTCGGGTTTATCGGTCAAACTGTCTTTGTCGAAATATGGTGGAGAATCGGGCAATAATTCCAAAATTCGATCAAAAACTTCTTTAACATTGAAATTATTCAAAGCCGATATGGGATAAATCTCGGCTTTTGGCAAAGTTTCTTTCCAATAATCAACTTGTTCTTCCAGAAAATTTTGGTCGGTCTTATCAATTTTGTTCAACAACAATAACACCGGAATATTTGTGCGTTTCAGTTTATTGAAAAAGGCTTCATCTTTGAGCTGTTTTTCGCCAACTTCGACCATATAGATAAAGATATCAGCATCTTCAAAGGCAGATTTTACAAAATCCATCATCGAATTTTGCAACTGGTATGCCGGTTTAATGACTCCTGGTGTATCTGAAAAAACGACTTGAAAATCATCTCCGTTCACGATTCCGAAAATACGATGACGAGTGGTTTGTGCTTTTGAGGTAATAATCGAGAGTCTTTCGCCGACAAAAGCGTTCATTAATGTAGATTTTCCTACATTCGGATTACCAATTATGTTTACAAAACCTGCTTTGTGATTCATACTATTCTATTCTAAGCCACAAAGGTAGCTATATCTGCCGAAAGAATAAAGTATTTTTTTTCAGTTTTGTTTGTGTAATCCAAAAAACTGTTATATATTTGCACCACAATATCGCGGGATAGAGCAGTAGGTAGCTCGTCGGGCTCATAACCCGAAGGTCACAGGTTCGAGTCCTGTTCCCGCTACTATCAAAAGGACAGTTTTTATGACTGTCCTTTTTTTATTAATGAAAATCACTGTTTACATATTATTTTCTGATGTGCATCAAAAACATTACACCGGATTTACTTCAAATTTGGAGCAACGATTGTTGTCTCATAAT
>DATGOD010000119.1:0-16917 GCA_035306305.1 Flavobacterium sp. | reverse complement strand
TGGAACAAAAAAACAGCATCAGTCACAGAGGAAAAGCAGTCAAACAATTGATTGACTTTTTAAAAAATAACGTATCTTCGTGAGAAACAGCATAAAACTATGACGATGAAAAACGGCTTACTGATTATATTTTCGCTATTTCTTTGGGGATGCAATACCGATAAAAGAGATTTAAACGATTTGGAAAAAGCTTTTACTGATTTAAAAGAAGATGAATATTGGGGATTATATTACCATAATGATGAATGTTTTAAATTCAGAAATCGTTATATTAAATTCTATCAAGACGGAACTTATAAAGACTTCTCATGGTACAGAAATGGCAATAGAATTGAAACAGATTCTTATGAAACGAAACTATGGAAAGTAACTGAGGATAGCATATTTTATTATAACTTTCGTTTTCAATATAAAGTTGTATTGATAAATGACGGAGTAATCTTAGTTTCAAAAGGAGATAAAAAAGTAGATTTAATGTTTATCAAAGAAAGCGAAAAGCATTTAAGGAAAAGGGACTGGGAATTACATTCAGATTCTCTAAAATTAGAAAACCCCATACCTTATGAAAAATGGTTAGAAATCATGAACGAAGATTAAAATTCCAACAAATCTTACTTGTTTTTACTCCAATAATAATAAAATGGAAGTCCCAATAAAACCAAACCAATTCCTATCAAAGACTTTCCGGGTGATTCAAAAAGAGAAATGCCCAACAGTAAAATACAGAAAAGCACAAAAACTGCGGGAACAATCGGATAACCGGGCATTTTGTACGGACGTTCGATGTCTTTTCTTTTGATTCTCAATAAAATGACGCCTAAAACAACCAATCCAAAAAATACAAAACCAACAATGATGAGCATATCGGTCAGCATATCAAACGAACCCGAAAACACCAAAATACACGCCCAAATACATTGGTATTTTAAGGAATGATGCGGCGTATTGTTTTTCGGATGTGTTAAACCGGCTTTTTGGAAGAAAAATCCTTTTTTCGCCATTGCATAATAAATCCTTGACGAAACCAAAATTGTGGCATTGGTACAACCAAAAGTCGAAATCAAAATCATTCCGCTGATGACGTATGCACCGCCTTGCCCCAGTAGCTTGTCAACCACCAAAACAGCAGCAATATTGTTTTCATCAGCTCGGATAGCTTGGGTCATTTCGTCAATCGGCATCACATATAGATAGGCACTATTAATGAGCAAATAAAGGAGCGTAATGGCTGAAATCCCGATGATGAGTGCACGAGGTAAATTCTTTTTTGGATTTTTGATTTCTTCACCTACAAAACCCAAAGCAATCCAACCTTCGTAACCCCAAAAAGCATTTCGCATCGCTAAAACCATCGCACTGAGAAAACCGATAAACGTAAACCCTCCAACCGGATATTTTTCTGAAACAGTTTCAAAGGTTTGTGTACTTCCTACATCGCTTGCAAATGCCACACAAGTGATGATGAGAATTGAAATCGTAATCAAAAACGTAAAAACAAGACTTAGATTTCCGCCTTTTTTTGTTCCTTTTATATTCACGATTGTCAGCATAACTATCAATAAACAGGCAATTAATTTGGCACCAAAATTAGCAAAAGGTTGTAATCCAAAAACATTAATACTCGCCCATTCGACAGGAAGATGTGGCAAATCGACAAAAGTGCCAAAAGCACCAGAAAACACAAACGCAATTGATGATATAGCAGCAGTCTGAATAACCGTGAAACACGCCCAACCATACAGAAAACCAATTTTTTGTCCGTAAATCTTTTCCAACCAGCTATAAGCACCACCTGCATGAGGAAACATTGCCCCCAGCTCAGCAATACTCAAAACACCACACATGATAACGATACCCGACAATAACCAAGCCAATACCACCAGCCAAGGTTCGTGTAACAAATCTGCCATCGGAGCTACTTTTTTGAATACACCAGAACCGATGATAGAACTCATCACAATAATGATTGCCATTTTCAAATTAAAAGATTTCAATAGATGTGAAGAGGCTACTTTTTTTACCATAATCATGTATTTGTAATAAGCAAATGAATAGCAAACGCCCTTAAAATTGCCAGAAACTTATTGATTGATCAGCCAAAAAAGAAGTACATTATCAAGATGAGGACTATATATTTAGCCTCCTTTAGCTGAATAAATTGAATGTGAAAGTCCAAATATATGAAAAATTATAAGAACAATCCTATTTTTCAATACAAACTTATAGATAGTCCTCTCCAAAAAAGCCTAATAAACAACATAACCATCCCCAATAATTGGGTACTATAATTTTCAATATCTTTGCCATTCAAAAGCACAAAATCATGCAACTTCACATCAACAACCAACACACTTTTTATCTAAAAGATGTACTATTTACTTTTGCCTTGCAGGCAGAAGCCGCACATTTTTTTAATACACACCGCAAGCTCATCACCGGAATTGGCAAAACAAACGCCGCTTATCAACTGACCAAAACCATACATTCGCAAAAACCTTCGCTGATTGTCAATCTGGGGTCGGCGGGTAGCAATTCGTTCCAAAAAGGCGAAGTAGTGTGCTGCACCCAATTTATCCAACGCGATATGGATGTGTGCGGATTGGGCTATCAACAATACGAAACGCCGTTATCGGGCATTCCGCCAATACTCAACTACGGATTAGAAATGGAACAACTCCCGCAAGGAATCTGCGGAACCGGCGATAGTTTTGAGACCAACCACGCCACCGACACCTACAACGTCGTCGATATGGAAGCCTATCCTTTGGCACTGATTGCCCAAAAAGAAAACATTCCGTTTCTGTGTTTAAAGTACATCTCCGACGGTGCCAACGAAACCGCTGCCGACGATTGGACGCTTCAGGTACACAAAGCCGCCGAAGCTTTTGCCGATATATTAAAGATACGCTGAGTTTTACGGAGCAATACCCAACAATTTCTCGTATTCTTCAAAACGATGTTCGCGGATAGGACGCACAAAAGGTTCGGTACTGAAATACAAAACCAAGCATGGACTTATATTTTTATAAGTCGTTACAAATTCATACCGAACCAGTTCGCCGTTCTTTATCCGTTGTTTTATTTTGTTATGATATGGATACATCGTTTATTATTTTTTAATCATTATTCAATGATCGCCTGCCAGTAGGCATAGGTTTTCTTGGTACCGTTGTCTAAACCAATCTCATATTCCGAGCGTTCCACCTTCGAAATCGTAAACAAAATTTCGTATCGAAACAAGCCACCGGCATACGCCAATGTATGATATTCGCCGTTTTCTCCGCACACATCCATCGCTTCGGGAAACGTCTGCACCAAATCCGCACTCAGGTCTTTCCCCACATAATCGGCAGTTAATTGCCCCTCCTGTGCCACAATGATTTTACTTCGGATACCCGACGCTAAAAATTCCGCCATCACCTCCTCCGATGTCTTGTTCCACAAAGGCTCCACCACTTCAATCCCCATCGGATTTAGTTTTTGTTCCCGATACGCCTTTATATCAGCCAGAAATATATCTCCAAAAACAAAATGAGTCACATCCTGTGCCTTAAAATGCGCAACAGCCTCACGCATTTTCTGGTCATAATCGCTTAAATCTTCGGCAAAAAACACGGTATATAGCGGAATACCGATACTTGCCGCCTGCCGTTCAATAAGCTCCAACGGAATGGAATGCACTGACGATTTCTGTGTAACCCGATTTGCCGTAGTCAGCAATGCCACCACCTCAAACGAATCGTCGCCCAATATTTTCTGCAATGCCAAAGCCGAATCCTTCCCTCCGCTCCAGTTAAAAACCGCTTTTTTCTTTTGTTGCATAACCTTGTTTATTTGTTCCACACCGCAAACCATTGTTTTGTTCCGATGATTAGTTGGGCTAAATTATAAAAAACACCGCTATTTTTAGCATTATCCCACCATAACAAACAAAGACCGCTCGTGCGAGCCTCTGGCTCGTGTGCAAATTATAACCAAATATTCCAAATTATGCGCCGTAGGTACATTATGATAATAGCAACATACCGTTGCAACAAGCTCTGTAGGAGTAAAAAATTTTAGAAAAAAAAGCATCAAAAATCAAGTTTAAGCAAATCGGTCATCGCTATTTTTATCCGCGAACAGCGGTCAATGCAATATTATAAGGTAGGTTGAGGATTGATGTTTATTGGTATCTATATTATTGGAAATAACATATAGGCAAAGGTTATTCTCTTTTTATTTTTAACAGATTGTTTTTGGTTACTTTTATTTATCATCGTAATATTGCGATGTAAAAATAAAGAATATGGGAACGACTAAGACCGACATCTTCACAGACAAGCAAAACAAGCTGGCGGCGTTGTTTAAAGTTTTAGGACATCCGGCGCGGATAGCTATCTTGCAACACATCATTAGCCAAAAGGCGTGTATTTGCAATGATTTGGTCGATGTGCTGGGGTTGGCGCAGGCTACCATTTCGCAACATTTAAAGGAGCTGAAAAACAGTGGCGTGATTCAAGGGACTATTGAGGGGAAATCGGTTTGTTATTGCATCAACGACACGGTTTGGAAACAATGGAAAACAGAATTGACGTTGTTTTTTGGTGCTTATGTTCCTATTGAAAAATGCTGTTGAGGGTATTTTTTATGCACTATCATCGCAATATTACGATATTAAACTTTAAAACCCAATGGGTATGTATGCAGACTTAAACAATACAATTGACGCCGTTTTTTTGAAACAAACGGTTGCCGACGATCGGCAAAAAACCTTGCAACCTTTGATTGATTTTGTGCAACAGCAGGTAATAGATCAAGAAGAAATCAATTTGAACTTTATTTGTACGCACAATTCGCGGCGCAGTATTCTGGCGCAGGTTTGGGCACAAGTGGCGGCGGTATATTATGGTATTCCCAAAGTATCTTGCTATTCGGGCGGCACAGAGGCTACGGAACTGTTTGCAAAGGTGGCGGAAACACTGGGTGCACAAGGGTTGGAGGTGTTTGAAATTTCGGAAAAACCCAACGCTGTTTTTGCTATAAAGTACAGCGAAAACGCTTTGCCTGTTATTGGATTTTCTAAAAAATACGACCATGCTTTTAATCCGTCTTCAGGTTTTGCCGCTATTATGACGTGTTCGCAAGCCGATGGTGGTTGCCCGTTTATTGCCGGAGCACAAAAAAGAATCCCGATTATGTATGAGGATCCCAAAATTGCGGACGGCACAGACCGGCAAACAACGGCTTATGAAGCCCGAAATGTGCAGATTGCTTCTGAGATGTTTTATGTTTTTTCGATGATAAAAAAATAAGTTATGCAACCAAAATTGAAATTTTTAGACCGATTTTTGACCCTGTGGATCTTTCTTGCTATGGCAGTAGGTGTGGCGGTTGGGGTTTTCTTTCCACATATTTCTGCTCAAACCAACCGTTTGTCGGTAGGGACGACTAATATTCCGTTGGCAATTGGTTTGGTATTGATGATGTATCCGCCCTTGGCAAAGGTAGATTATAGTTTGCTGCCCAAAGCGTTTAAAGACAAAAAGGCAATAGGCACTTCTTTGTTTTTGAACTGGATTGTGGGTACGGTGTTGATGTTTGGTTTGGCGGTATTGTTTTTGCGAAACGAACCCGAATATATGACCGGACTGATTTTGATAGGCTTGGCACGCTGTATTGCTATGGTGCTTGTGTGGAGCGATTTGGCAAGGGCAAACCGAGAATACACGGCGTTGTTGGTAGCTTTGAACAGTGTGTTCCAGATTGTGAGCTATAGTTTTTTGGTGTGGTTGTTTATCAATGTTTTGCCCAATTGGCTGGGAATTGCCCATTTCAACGTAAGTGTTTCAATGAAAGACGTAACCCAAAGTGTGCTGATTTACTTGGGAATTCCTTTTTTGCTGGGCTTCGTTACCCGATATGTGTTGGTAAAAAACAAAGGTATTGCGTGGTACAACCGCAGTTTTGTACCCAAAATATCGCCGATAACCTTGTATGCTTTGTTGTTTACCATTGTGTTGATGTTTAGTTTGAAAGGCGACAAAATAGTAGAATTGCCGATGGATGTATTGAAAATAGCCGTTCCGTTGGTGCTTTATTTTGTATTGATGTTTTTCACAAGCTTTTTTGTAAACAAAGCATTGGGTTTGCCCTACGATAAAAATGCTGCGATTGCTTTCACAGCTACCGGCAACAATTTTGAGCTGGCTATTGCCGTAGCCATTGCGGTTTTTGGCATTCATTCGCCCCAAGCGTTTGTGGGAGTCATAGGACCACTGGTGGAAGTGCCGGTGTTGATTCTATTGGTAAAGGCAAGTTTGTGGTTGAAAAAAAAATGCTATGCTTAACAATTTCTATAGTGCCCCGCCACACCAATTTTGCCTTATAAAAATTGAGTAACTAAATCTTTTGTTTTAATTTTGGGCAACAAACAAAATTGTAATTATGACTTTTCAAAATACAAGAGCATTTGCTCAATCCTTAGATGCACAGGACGAATTAGCCAAATACCAATCTGAATTTGAATTTCCACAACTAAACGGAAAAAAAGTGATTTATTTTACCGGAAATTCATTGGGACTACTTCCAAAACGTGCCAGAACATACATTGACGACGTCATGAAAGATTGGTCTGAAATGGGCGTTGAAGGGCATTTTTATGCAGAAAAATCTTGGTGGGATTACCACGAAAGATTTGCAGAGCCACTGTCAAAAATCGTTGGTGCTTTGCCTTCCGAAGTTTCTGTAATGAACACCTTGACGGTTAATTTACACATGATGATGGTTTCGTTTTACCGACCAACAGCCAAAAGATTTAAAATCATTTGTGAAGAAAAAGCTTTTCCGAGCGACCAATATATGTTGCAATCGCAAGTAGCTTTTCATGGTCTTGAACCGAAAGAAACCATTGTAGAGGTAAAACGTCGTGAAGGAGAACACAATTTGCGTAACGAAGATATCATTGCAAAAATCAAAGAAGTTGGCGATGAATTGGCATTGGTTTTAATCGGTGGATTAAACTACTACACTGGTCAAGTTTTGGATATGGAAGCTATCACCAAAGCAGGTCATGAAGTGGGTGCAAAAGTAGGCTGGGATTTGGCACATGCTGCCGGAAACATTGAGTTGTCATTGCACGATTGGGAAGCAGATTTTGCTTGTTGGTGTAGTTACAAATACATGAATGCAGGTCCGGGCAGTGTGTCGGGGTATTTTATCCATGAAAAACACCATAATGACAAATCATTGCCGAGATTTGGTGGTTGGTACGGACACAACAAAGAGCGTCGTTTTTTGATGGAGCCACAATTTGACCCAAATCCGGGTGCATTGGGTTGGCAAAGTTCATGCACAGGCGTATTGGCGATGGCTCCTTATTTGGCATCGGTGGAAATGTTTGATGAAATCGGAATGGAAAAAATATCCGCCAAACGCAATCAAATAACCGCTTATTTAGAATTTATCGTCAAACAAGTGGCAGAAGAAACACAAAGCCGTTTAGAAATCATCACACCGGAAAATCCGTCAGAAAGAGGTTCGCAACTGTCCGTGATATTACACGGTCAAGGTAGAAATTTATTCAATTATTTGATGGAAAATGGCGTTGTAGTAGATTGGCGTGAACCGGCAGTAATCCGATTAGCACCGGTGCCATTATACAGCACTTATGAGGAAATGTATGATTTTGGGCAAATCCTTGCAGAAGGAATCAAACAAATGAATGCATAGTTTTTAAAGAGAAAAAGCTATCTAAGTTTTAAATTATAGTCACTGATTGACCAATAATTACTTAGATAGCTTCTTTTTTATTATTTTTTGTGGATACGGATTTCAAACATTTTATCCCAATTTTTTCCGGTTACGAAAAAAGTATCTGTTTTAGCATTGTAAGCAATTCCATTTAACACGTCCAAATCTGGGTGGTGTGTTACTTCATCTTTTAGCGAAGTAAGATTGAGTACACCTTCAACTGCTCCTGTTTGCGGGTCGATGATGGCAATAGCATCTTGTGTGTAAACATTGGCATAGATTTTACCATCTACCCATTCCATTTCGTTAATCGCTGGAATGATCTGGCTGTTGGTTGCTACGGTTACATAATCAATCAGAGAAAAATCCTCAGGATTTACTTTGTAAATATTCGGACTACCACCGGTCATATATAGATTTTGTCCGTCATTGACCAAGCCCCAGCCTTGCATTTTCTGGAAATACTTGAATGTACGTTTCTTTTCCAACGTATGTACATCATAGACATAACCTTCGTTGTGCAGATAAGTCAGCATAAAAATTTCGTCGTTCAACACAGTGGCTCCTTCTCCAAAATATTGGTCGTCCAATTCTTCTATTTTCAGCACCTCCCCTGTTTTCGGATTGACGTGTCTTATGCTTGATTTTCCTTTGGTGCGTGTACCAACACCCTCTCCGTTTCCGGTACTTTCAATCAAAATATCGCCGTAAAATTCAAGCCCTTGTGTGTAAGCTTTTATATCATGTGGATATTCGTTTACGATTTCAAAATCAAGGATTTCCGGAGTATCCTGCGGAAACATATCTATTCTAACCTGTGCTGCTCCGGTAGTTTTACCAGAAAAAATCTCGGCATTGATATTTTTCGGACCATATTTTTCGGTTGATAAATCATACTGAAAAACATCGTTGTTTTTGGCACTTCCGATTCGTTTATTATTGACATAATACACCACAGAGTCGATAGCAACTTTGTTTTTATTAGTGATTTGCAACGGTACAGATTGTCCAATATCATAGGTTTGATTGAGTTTGGAAGAATCTATTTGAAAAGTGGTTTCCTCTGTTGTTTTTTTATCTTCACACGAAAACAAAAACAAAGCAGAAAGGGCAACAAGCGATAATCTTTGTGTTTTTTTCATTTTGAATTTAATTTGCGATGGCTAACTTACAAATTTTAGTACAATTATAGTCTATGGTTGGTTCTTAAAAAATACTTAATCTAAAAAGAATTTTTCCAATTCAAAAACCTCATCAGCAAATTTTAGTTTGCTTAACTTTGCTGTAAACAGTAGAATGATGAAAAGAAAAATCTGTGTGATTGACAATTACGACTCGTTTGTGTATAATCTGGTTCATATTATTGAAGGATTGGATGCTGGAGAAATTGTTGTATATAAAAATGATGAAATAGATTTTGAAGAATTACGTCATTGTGATAAAATATTGCTTTCGCCCGGACCGGGCGTACCTCGTGAATCCGGACAACTAATGGAGGTTATTCATCAATTTCATCAAACGCATTCTATATTGGGCGTTTGCTTGGGGCATCAGGCAATCGGCGAATTTTTCGGTTGGCAACTCACTCAACTCAGTCGTCCGTTGCACGGTATTCCAACAGAAGTCAGCGTGATTGCAGACAGTCCGTTATTTCATCAAATTCCGAAAAACTTCCTAATCGGACACTATCATTCGTGGGTAATTACGCCTCCTGAAAATGCGATGAATCATCTGCTTGAGGTGACTGCCGTGAATCAACACAATCATGTCATGAGCATCAAACACAAGCATTTACCTATTTATGGCGTACAATTTCATCCGGAATCTATCATGACTGAATTTGGTCGGGAAATGCTGGCAAATTGGGTAAACAGCTAAAATTTATTGATAAAAATATTTGAGTTGTTGCAAATAGACAAAAAAGTAGTATATTTGCACCGGCAAGTCCTACACGACCAGCTCCTGCAGAATCCCCCAGGGTGGGAACGCAGCAAGGGTATGTGGTTGTAGCGGTGCGATGTAGGTCGCTTGCCACTTTTTAATGGCAATAATTAAGCTAATAATATATTTAGGAACTGAAATTCAGTTCCTTTTTTTATGGAAAAACCCCTTGAAGTCAAAGATTTCAAGGGGTTTCTTGCGAAAGTAATTAAGTAAATTTAAACTATTTGATATTTAGCTGATAAGGCATAATAGCTTGTACGCCTTTGGCTTGCTCCAAATAATTTATACGTTGTAACATGTCATAGTTTTCTTTCCCGATTTGCTCAATCATCATCGCTTTTTGATTGGCTTTCATTTGCACACCAAGCAAATCTGCTAATAAATCATTGAATGATATTTTATATTCTGGGAAAGAAAGGACTTTGTATTTTTTCAACTCTACTGTATTTGCTGCATAAGCGATAGCATCATCTAATCCGCCTAATTCATCTACCAAACCTATTTCTTTGGCTTTTTCTCCTGTCCACACACGTCCTTGACCAATTTCATCAACTTGTTCTTTGGTCATATTTCTTCCTTCGGCAACATGGGTGATAAAGGTGTCATACACGCGTTCTATGCTTTCTTGGATTTCTGCTTTGGCTTCGGGTGATAATTCTTTGAGCATAGAATATCCGCCTGCATGTTGATGTGTTTTTACTTCTTCTACATTGATTCCCCATTTATTGGCTAATTTTTCCAAATTAGGTATCATACCAAACACACCAATAGAACCTGTAATGGTTGTAGGTTCGGCAAAAATATGATCTGCTCTACTCGAAATATAATATCCTCCTGAAGCAGCTACATCGCCCATGGAAACGATAACCGGTTTTACTTGGCGAGTCAAATCAACTTCTCTCAAAATCAAATCGGAAGTGAGTGCACTACCACCTGGGCTATTCACACGCAATACAACGACTTTCACATTATCATTATTTCTCGCTTCAATCAATGCTCTGTTGATAGAGCCTTCGCCTATAATTTTGGTATTTCCTTCTCCTCCACGAATTTCTCCTTGTGCATAAATTACAGCGATTGCATCTTTTATAGATAAATCATTGAATTTTGATTTAACATCTGCGACATAATCTAATATTTTTATTTCGTTGTATTTTTCATCTTTTTCTACGCCCAACGCATTTTTAATTCCATTTTCAAATTCATCTACATAAGCCACTTTATCGACAAATTTTTTCTCTAAAGCCAATTGTGGCGTTCTCGCTCCCAAATTATTAGCAATACTATTTAATGAATCTGTAGGAATATTTCTAACCGCCGAAATATCAGTAATCAACGTGTTCCATACAGAGTTTAACATATCGGTAGTTTGTTCTCTATTGGCTTCGCTCATGTGTTGTTGCAAAAAAGGTTCTCCCGCACTTTTGTATTTTCCGTGACGAATAACCTGCATTTCGATTCCGGTTTTGTCTTGAAAATCTTTGAAATAAGCAATTTGAGAAGCTAATCCTCTAAAGTCAAATTCGCCAACCGGATTAATATACAAAGTATCGGCAATGGAGCTTAAATAATAAGTTCCTTGCGAATAAGCATCGGCATAAGCGACTACAAATTTTCCGGTTTTTTTGAAATCCTCCAGCTTTTCTCGCAGCTCGCGAGATTGTGATAATCCTATACTGATACGTGGATTAAAAATTTTGATTCCTTTGATTCGGTCATCTGTTTTGGCATATTCGATGGCATTCATTACATCGACCAATCCGTCCGAACTTTGGTCGGAGAATTGAAAATCTTCAATGTAGGTTTTTCCGCCGTAATCGTCTGTAACCATGGTTAAATCTAAATCAATAACAGAATTAGATTTGGTTTTTACTGCGTTATTGTTTCCGCCAGCCGAAAGCATCACACCTACAATCATCACCACAAAAAAGCTGATAAACAGGAAAATAAAAATCCCAACTACTGTTGCTAATACGTTTTTAAAAAAATTCATAATCTAACATTGTTTTATTTATATGTAGCTATCTGTTCAAATTTGTTACAATTGGATTGATATTTTTTACTTAATTTGCACCCATGCAACACAAAGTCATTCTTTCGTTAGGAAGCAATTTAGGAAATCGAGAAAATTATCTGCAAGAAGCTATTTTTGAAATCAATAATCGAGTGGGCACGGTAATTTCGGTTTCTAAAGTGTATGAAACACCTTCTTGGGGTTTTGACAGTCATCATTTTTTGAATGCGGCTATACTTGTTCACAGCTATTTTGAACCAGAAATTATTTTATCCGAAATTTTACAGATAGAAAAAGAATTGGGTCGAAATCGAGAAAACCTCGATGGCTATCAAGCGAGAACAATCGATATAGATATTATTGCTTATGACGATTCGATTATCGAAACAGCCGATTTGGTTATTCCTCATCCGCAGCTGGCTCACAGAAAATTTGTACTGATGCCATTCGCCGACATTTATCCAGATTGGACATATCCGAAAAGTCAAATTGGTCTCAAAGATTTGATTGAAAACACCTCCGATACTTCTACGTTGGCAGCAGTTGGAAAATTGGATAATCCTATCGAAAAATACAAAAGTAAGTTTGGTCTATATACCGTAATTGAAGGAAATATAGGAAGCGGAAAAACAAGTTTGGTCAAAAAAATAAGCGAAGATTTTGGTTTAGTTTCTGTTTTAGAAAGTTTTGAAGACAATCCTTTTATCGCTGATTTTTATCAAAATCCGGATTACCATGCGTTTGCTCTTGAAATGTATTTTTTATTGGAACGCATAGAACAACTTCGTGTTTTAAACGATTCGGATAAATATATCAGCGATTATCATTTAGAAAAATGCTTGCTTTTTGCTCAACAAACCTTGTCATCATCAGAATACAATCTATTCTTAAAAACATTCAACAATCTGTCTATCAACACAAAAAAAATTGACACTTACATTTATTTAGACCAACCGATTGATAAATTATTACAGCAAATCAAAAAGAGAAATCGCTCTTTTGAAACCAATATTTCACCTGATTATCTCGAAAAAATTGCTCAAGCATACGGCCAACAATTTGAACAAATTGATGTCCAAAACAAAAAACGAGTTGATATGAGCCAATTGGATTTCAAAAAAAATCCGGCGGATTATATGCCTATTTTAGCTACTATTTTTGATTAGGATAGTAAGGTTATTTTCCGATAAAAATCCCACATAGCAATTCCGGCACTGACCGACACATTGAGTGAATGCTTGGTGCCTTCTTGCGGAATTTCGACCACAACATCACAATTGTCCACCACAGCTTGTTGCACACCTTTGACTTCATTTCCGAAAATCAGTGCATAAGTTGTGTTGGATTTGAGTGCGAAATCCTGCAACATAACTGAACCTTCTGCTTGCTCCAAAGCGACGGTGCAAACTTGTTGTTCTTTCAGTTCTTGTAAGAGTTCCTTCACATCTTCTCGGTATTCCCACTCTACCGTTTCGGTTGCTCCTAAAGCCGTTTTTCTGATTTCTTTGTGCGGCGGACAAGCTGTGATACCACACAAATATATTTTCTGAATCAAGAAGGCATCTGCAGTTCTAAAAACGGCACCAATATTGTGCAAACTGCGGATATTATCCAATATAATGATGACCGGTTTTTTCTCGGCCTCTTTAAATTCTTCGGTTGTTTTACGGTTAAGTTCGTCTAATATGAGTTTTTTCATGTTGTTTTATTTTTTGCCGTTTACCTGAAAATCTTTAAGATAATAAGGCTCAAAATAAGCGACATCTTCAAAAGCTTTTTCCTGATATTTCTTCAAATTCAAACTTGTCATATCTTTTGCCGACGGATAAATATTATTCGGATAAAAAACAAATCTCGATTCGCTAAGCAACGCTTGACATTTCATCGCACCATCGCCAATCAAATGTAATTTATCTGGATATTCTGAAAAGCTATTTTCTTCAATCACTTTGGCATTGGGCATTTCGACATAATGTTTTTTATTATCAAAAACACAGGTAAACACTTCCATACGTCGAGCATCAATCATCGGAACTATCAAGCCATTTTCTGGATTGATTTGCTGTGCTAAAACCTCCAAAGTGCTATGTGCCAACAACGGAATATTCAAAGCATAACACAATCCTTTTGCTGCAGAAACGCCAATTCGCAATCCGGTGTAAGAGCCTGGACCTTTGCTGACAGCAATGGCATCTAAATCAGAGAAAGTCAAATTAGACCTTGTAACAACCTGATTAACAAAATCATGTAATTTTTCAGCATGTGTGTATTGTTCTTCTGCCAATTCTTCGCAAGCCAAAAGCGTTTCGCCTCGCGTCAATGCCACAGAACATTGTTTGGTTGCAGTTTCAATAGATAAGATGATTGGTAATTTAGTCATATTTATTGTACTGTATTCGGATTGTTTTTCACAAAAACTTTCATTCCTGGATTCAATACTTTGCTCACGGTAGAATATGGCCCTGTAATCACTTCGTCTCCTTCTTCCAAACCATTGATGATTTCAATGTTTTTATCATCTTGGATTCCGGTTTGTACATATTTGATTTCCGCCAAATCTCCATTTTTCACATACACAGCTTCTTTTCTAACATCTGAACCTTCTTCTTGATGCATGATAATTGCTCCGATTGGCACCGCAAGAATCCCCTCTTTTTCGTTAGAGATAATATCAACAGTTGCAGTCATTCCCGGTCTGAATGGCGAATATGTTGCTGGTTTTCCTTCCATCAAATCTTCATACGACGATTTGTCAATTCTCACTTTTACTTTGAAATTGGTTACTTGGTCGGCAGTCAGTGTTTCATCGGCAGAATTAGAAATCGAGGTTACTGTTCCTTCAAATTTCTTTTTCATATACGCATCTACTTCGATAATGGCTTTGTTACCCACCGCAATTTTCACGATATCATTTTCGTTCACATCTACTTCAACTTCCATATTGTTCAAATTGGCGATACGCATCAACTCTGTTCCGGTCATTTGTTGCGTTCCTAAAACTCGCTCGCCCAATTCAACATCTAATTTAGAAATCGTTCCGCTTGCCGGAGCATAAATAGTAGTTCGGTTCATATTGTCATGTGCCTCTGTTACTGTTGCTTGTGCAGCTTGCACATTGTAATAAGCCGAATTTTTCGATGCTTTTGCCACTTCATAAGCCGATTCAACTTTTTCCCATTCAGCTCTCGAAATCACGCCTTTATCCAACAACGTTTTATTTCTATCGTAATTGTATTTTGCTTCTGTTAGCTGTGCCTCGGCTTGATTAAGATTGGCTCTGGCAGTAGATAAAGACGCAACAGTTCTATCAATAGCAGATTGATATAAATCAGGATTAATGCGCACCAACAATTGTCCTTTTTCTACAACTTGTCCTTCTTCAACAGGCAAATCAATGATTTCTCCGGATACTTCTGAAGATATTTTCACTTCCACTTCGGGTTGTACTTTTCCGGTTGCTGATACTTTTTCGGTTATAGCAGAAGTTGTAATTGCTGTTATTTCAACTTCTGTACCTTCATTGCTCTTGGCAATTTTTTTCGACATATACATTCCAATAGCCAAAACAGCTACAACAATAATAAGAATGATGATTATAATTTTTTTTCTCGACATATTAATCTAATTTAAAAATAGGTAATCCAAAGTAATATTCTAATATTTTGGTTTTGAAAATAAAATCATATTTGGCACGCAACAATTCTGACTGAGCCGCCACCAACAAGTTTTGGTTTTGGTTTAAATCAAAAATATTAATCAACCCGACATCATATCTTTGTTGAGCATATTCCATAGATTGTTCACGTGCTTGCAAAGTAGTTTTAGCCGCTTGATATGCTTGCAAAGCACCTTGTGTATCGGTATAAGCAGTATAAACTTTTTGTTCTAATTGATATTCGTTTTCTTTGACAGCCAACAATGCCTTTTCATGTGCCAATTTAGCTCTTTTCACATTATTTCGTACAGAAAAACCATTGAGAATCGGGATGGAAATTCCAATTCCGAAATTATGTCCTTTGTTTATATCAAATTGCTCAAGTAAAGGTGCTGCTTTGCCAAAAACAGGCTCAGTACGCGGTGCAAACACTCGCTGATTTGTACCTTCGACCAATCCTATTTGCTGCGGATTATCGACATCAACGATATAATCCGTGATTACATCAGCGTGGGCAGCTCTAGTTGCTAAATTATAAAAAGCTCGTATAGAAGGATATCTGGCAGATTTAGCAATCGCTACATCGGTTTCAGCCAATTCAACTTGAGTTTGCAATATTTTATAATCTTGTAACACATCTTTAGAACGCTCGATGATTTGTTGCGGATCTTGCAACAAAACTTCAGAAACTTGAATTTCAAAGCTTTCATCGGCTACTTCAAAGTTTTGATAATCTTCGATTTGCAATAATTGTGTCAATGCTAATTTGGCTAATTTTAAATTATTTTCAGCAACAATTACATTTTGCTTACTCGCTTCGACAGTTGCTTGACTATCGAGTGCATCGCCTTGTGGCACAGCACCGGCATCGACCAAAGTTTGTACTTTGTTTAATTGTTGCTCATCAAAACGAAGCTGAGATAAATTAGTTTTGAGAATTTCTTTAGAAAAAATAACTTGCAAATAGGCATTTACTACATTAATCGAAACATCATCAATCATTTTATCTGTTTGATATCTAGCTGCCAAAGTGGACAAATCTGCTCGTCGCATTCTTTTGTGGTTTTGTCCTCCTTTAAATATATCGATGCCTACATCAAAACCAGCAGAAGTAAATTGTGTGGTTTGATTTTCTAATAATCCGGTGGTGATATTTTGATTTAACCCAACCGTCCATGAGTGTGAACCAGACGCGTTGATTGTTGGCAAAAAACTTCCGAAAGCATCCTTTTTATCTAATTCTGCGGTTTTTTCGTCTAGTAAATATTGCTGAATAGAAAGGTTATTTTGACGTGCATAACTCACACACTCTTCCAACGTCCAAACTTTGTTTTGGGCATTGAGCCATGTGCATGCGAGTGTAAATATGCCTACTAATATTTTTTTCATACCTGTTTAACTCTGTACGAAGTTAGTAGTATATTTAATTAATATGTTACACTGTCGGTGTGCTTTTTTTGTTTTTTTTATCTCGCATGATTCTGTATATCGCAAAACCAACCAAAGCCACCAAAAGATATGGAAAAGCCATTAAATAAACGATTCCGTTATTGATACCTTCGGCTTTGTTGCC
>DATGOD010000118.1:0-30777 GCA_035306305.1 Flavobacterium sp. | reverse complement strand
CTTGCAATAGTAGTTCTCGTTTCATTAGCTCTTACAACCGTCTGAAAAGCTGTATTTTCAACAGTGTCCCATGCTTCTGTAGTTGCATTCCACATCTCGAAAGAAGCCTGTCCGCTTCCGTCTAAAACAATTCGGGTAACGCCGCCTTGCATAGCGTTTTGAGAAATGTATTCGATGTATTCCTGAACGGTATAATAATCCGTAGTAGAGCCATCGACTAAAATTGTAGTTTCTTCTTGTAAAATTGTTTCAAAATTGTTTACCACACCAGCTACTACATCAATTAAAATAGCACCTGCAGGAACAGCAGTCCACTCATCAGTATCCGTTTCTCCTCCGTCTGCAATATATGTTTCAGACAAATAGTATTGGTTCCCGTCATATTCTACAATTGTAGTTTTGGATTCTGCTGCCGCTACCAAATCATTCAAATTAATGGTTTGATATTGCGTTCCGTCCCAATATTGGAATACCCACTCAGCAGGGTCTCCTGAAGCTGCAATGTTTTTGTAGATTACATTTCCTTCAACCTGAGAAGCGATTTCTTTGATGATGTTTTCAATAGTGATGTTATCGCCGTCATACTCTGTGGTTTGATTTAAGATGCTCTCAAAATTATTAACCACATCACCCACTGCATCAATAGTTGTTGAGGCTGCTGAATCAGGAATATTTGCAACTGTATTTGCCGAATCTGCTGCCAGCCAGTTTTGAATTGCTTCTTCAGAGAAATATAGATACTGAGCGTTACCAGTACCCGTTTCGTTTACTTTTTTAAAAAATGTTTTGGTTTCGTTGGCTGCAACCAAATCTGAAAAATCAATGGTTTGCCAGTCGCCATTTTCATCATAGTATTGGAAAACCCAGTCGCCGCTTACTTCCGTATAGATGACATCTCCTTCTTTGTAGCCGGAAACGTCATCCAAATCAGCTTGGTTAATCACGCGGTTCCATTGGTTATCTGCCCAATAATAATAACCCGACGTTACATCGTTACGGTCTATCGTATTGTACACCAATAAACTTTCTTCCTGTGTGCCTGTTATCGGAGCAAAAGTATTCACATCAGTAAGTTCAACACGTGGTATTAAAACACCCTTATTCTCTGCCACAATATCTAATTGTGTTGAAGTTGCCGGCATTGAAGTACCAATCCCTACCTGTGCATTTGCAAAGTAAACTGAACCCAAAAGGGCAGCCATAATAGTAATTTTTTTCATGTCTATAAAAATTTAAATAATGTTACTATTTTTTTTAACCTTAAAATTATTGTAATATATACAATACATCTCTGAAATGATGTTTATATAATTTTTTTATTTATGACGTGGCAATTACCCTATTTTTCACAAATAACAAATCATATATTTACCAAACTTAGGTGCTAATCTACAAATTTTTTTTTATTCCATTCCCTATCTGTGCAATTATTTTATTTAATTAATTTTAGATATTTTAACTTATTTATCATTGAAAATTAGTGCACTAAACCTTTAAATAAAAGCAAATAAAATATTAATAAACAATACATTAAAATAAAATATATCCAAATTAAAAAACAAACTATTCTCTATTGATAAATTTTTATTTTTTCTCAAAATTTATATTTTTCTTAACATATAGTTATTTTATCATCCTTAAATAACTTTATTTTTACATTTATTTCACAGCAAAAACACTTATCTTATTTTGCTTATTTATAACCTAAAAAAATACATAAATAAGATATAACAAAAAAAGCGACAAACATCTTCCATTTTCATTTCTTATTCATTAACTTTTTTTATATTGCAACTTATCGCTTTAAATTGTACTTTTGAAACTGATATATTTTTACTCGCTATTATGAAAAAAATCCTGATACTTTTCGCTTTTCTATCCGTCTTGTCTGTTCGTGCACAATCTCAGGCAGAATGGGTTAATGAGCAATACGAAGCCATGACTTTAGACGAAAAAATCGGACAATTATTTATGGTTGCCGCTTATTCTAATAAAAACGAAAATCACGTGAAGGATTTGGAGCAACTCGTAGAGCAACAAAAAATAGGTGGTGTCATATTTTTTCAAGGAGGACCAAATCGGCAGGCAAAAATCACCAATCGCTTGCAAGCAAAAGCTAATATTCCGTTATTCGTCGGTATTGATGCCGAATGGGGTTTGAGTATGCGTTTGGATTCTACTCACGCCTACCCTTTTAATATGACTTTAGGTGCTATCCAAGATTATAATTTGATTAAAAAAGTGGGTGAACAAATGGGCGAACAAGCCAATCGCATGCACGTTAATTTTATGTTTGGTCCCGTTGTAGATATTAACACTAATCCGAAAAATCCGATAATCGGGGTGCGTTCTTATGGCGAAAACAAAGAACAAGTGGCGTTGCATGCTACTGCACTCACCAATGCTTTGCAGCAAAAAGGTGTATTGGCAACTGCCAAACATTTTCCTGGACACGGAGATACTTCTGCCGATTCGCACCACACCTTACCTTATTTGAGTTTTTCACGCGAACGATTGACCGAAACAGAACTTTATCCTTTTAGAGAGCTCATCAAATCGGGCTTGGCGAGTATCATGGTTGCCCATTTGGAAGTGAAAGCTTTGGAGCCTCAAAAAGGTTTGCCGACATCATTGTCCTACAAAACAATTACCGAATTGCTCCGCAACGATATGCAATTTGACGGTTTGATTTTTACCGATGCCTTAAATATGAAAGGTGTTACACAGTACAAATCGCCAGGCGATGTGGATTTGGAGGCTTTCAAAGCCGGAAACGATATTTTACTTTTTTCTGAAAACGTACCGTTGGCCATCCAAAAAATCAAACAAGCAATAAAATCTGGAGATATTTCCGAAGCGAGATTGGAAGAATCGGTAAAAAGAATATTGCGATATAAATACCCTATCGTTGTACAAAATTCGACCAATATAGATTTGCAAAATCTGTATCAAGATTTGAATCAATCAGCCTATAAAGAGCTCAACAAAAAGCTTTATCAAGCTGCATTGACGTGGGGCAAAAAACCAGCTTCTTTCTTTAATGATGCTGAAAAAATCGCCTACATCAAATTGGGCGACGATGTCAATACCGATTTTGTACATGCGTTGGAACAACGGGCAAATGTTACTTCTTTTTATCTATCAAGTGTAGAAAACCCTCAACAATTAGCACAATTTGACCGAGTAATAGTAGGTTTTCACAAAGCTGATAACGCCTGGAAGAATCACAATTTCACTGCCAACGAATTGAAATTCATACAAAAAATAATCAAAGTGAAACCAACAACTTTGGTCGCTTTCACCAAACCTTATTCGCTATTATCAATCGACGATTTCTCTTTATTTGACGGTGTATTATTGGCATATCAAAACAACAAATATGCCCACGAGGCTGCTGCCGAAGCCTTATTTGGCGAAATCGAAGCGAAAGGAAAAATGCCCGTAAACATCCCAAATTTAACCCAATGGATTAACGACAAAAGTAACATTGCGACAGCTACAAAAAAAAACGATAAAGAAGAGCCTTATATCACAGAGCTACACGATTTATCACCCCAAAAGCTACAAAACCTGACCTATTCCACTCCGGAAAAAGAAGGTTTGAACAGAGAGAAGCTACAAGAAATTGACCAAATCGCACAGCGTGCCATCAATTATGGCTACACACCCGGTTGCCAGATATTGGTTGCCCGACACGGCAAAATCGTGTATCAAAAAACTTTTGGCAAACAAACCGATGATTATCCATCTATAAAAGCCACCGACGAAACCATTTATGATTTGGCAAGTTTGACCAAAATTCTTTCTACTTTGCCGATGGTCATGAAAATGTATAAAGACGGTGCGTTAAAATTTGACCAAACACTCGGACAATGGCTACCAGTGTTTAAAAACACCGACAAAGCCAACATCACTATCAAGCAAATGCTGTTGCACGAATCTGGTTTGGCAGCTTGGATTCCGTTTTATCGATACACCTTAATAGATGGTTATCCAGACGAAAAACTTTATCATTCGCAATACAGCCCCGATTTTCCGGTACAAGTATCTGAGCATTTATACCTCAGCAAAGATTACCACAAAGAAATGATGAAGCAAATTGTAGAATCTCCGTTGGGCGAACAAAAATACCGTTACAGCGATTTGAATTTTATATTGCTGAAAGAAATCGTAGAAAAACATTACAGACGACCGATTGACCAATTGGTAGAACAATATTTTTATGAACCCATCGGCACACGCCTCACCTTTCGTCCTTTAGAAAAAGTCGATGAGCATTTCATTGCACCAAGCGAAAAAGACGTTTATTTTCGACACGATATTATACACGGATATGTCCACGATATGGGAGCAGCCATGATGGGCGGAGTTGCCGGGCACGCCGGATTATTTGGCAATGCCGAAGATGTATTTAAAATGATGCAGTTTTATCTGGACGGAGGAAAAGCCAATGGTAAACAAATCCTTTCCGAAAAAATCATACACGATTTTAATCATTGCTATTCTTGCGAAAAAGGAAGCCGTCGCGGAGCTGGTTTTGACAAACCTCAATTACCTGGCGACCCCGGCCCTACTTGCGGATGTGCATCACCCAACAGTTTCGGGCACACTGGTTTTACAGGCGGCATCGCTTGGGCAGACCCTGATTATGATTTGATCTATGTGTTTTTATCTAATCGTACCTACCCTTCTGCTGATGAAAACAGATTGTCTAAAGGCGGTACGCGCGAAGATATTCAACAAGTAATTTATGATGCCATTGAGGATTAACATTTTTACAATAGCGGTTTAGGATTTAAACCGCTATTTTTGTACAAACATTACACAAAGATGAAAATAGCTATTGTATGTTACCCCACGTTTGGCGGCAGTGGCGTGGTTGCCACCGAGTTAGGATTATCCTTAGCTCAACGCGGTCACGAGGTACATTTTATTACATATAAACAACCGGTGCGTTTGGCTTTGTTGAATCCGAATGTATTTTTTCACGAAGTGAAAGTCCCTGATTATCCTTTGTTTCATTACCAACCTTATGAATTGGCTTTGGCGAGTAAAATCGTAGATTCGGTCAAGAAATACAATATTGACATTTTGCACGTACATTACGCTATTCCGCACGCGTTTGCTGGGTTTATGGCAAAAAAGATGTTGGAAGAGTCTGACATTAAACTTCCTATGGTTACCACTTTGCACGGCACAGATATTACTTTGGTAGGAAATTTACCGAATTATAAAACTGCTGTTACTTTCAGCATCAACAAATCGGACGTGGTTACGGCTGTATCTGATGATTTGAAAAAATCGACCTATGATTTATTTGATGTAAATAAAGACATTCGAGTTATTCCGAATTTCATTGAAGAAAAAATGGAAAGTTTTGACTTTGTACATTGCAAACGCCAACAATTGGCAGAACCAAACGAGAGAATAATCACACATGTGAGCAATTTCAGGAAAGTCAAAAGAATACAAGATGTGGTAGAAACTTTTTATCGCATTCAGCAAAAGATTCCGGCCAAACTGATGATGGTTGGCGACGGTCCTGAGCGTTCTCCCGCAGAAGATTTGGTCAAATCGTTGGGTATAAAAGACAAAGTCATCTTTTTTGGTAATAGCAATGAAGTGGATAGTATTTTAAAATATTCAGATTTGTTTATGTTACCATCAGAGACCGAGAGTTTTGGTTTGGCAGCGTTGGAAGCCATGGCGTGTGGCGTTCCGGTCATTTCTACTAATGCCGGCGGTTTGCCTGAAGTAAATGTACAAGGCGTAACGGGTTTTATGAGTGATATTGGCGATATCGAAGATATGGCACACAGTGCATTACACATTCTGCAAGACAACGAAACGCTCAGTCAATTCAAAGCAAATGCATTGAAACATTCTCAAACTTTTAGTGTAGATAATATTGTACCGATATACGAAAAAATCTACAAAGAGGCTTTAGCGGTGATTCGCTGATTTACGACTATATTATATACAAACCATACAAAAACCACCTCGCAATGAGGTGGTTTTCTGCGTAAACAAGTAACATTTAAATTAAAAATGCTTCACAGTATTGATTGCATTACTTTGCAAACTAAAAAACAAACAAACGAAATCATATTTAAAGTTTTTATGGGTTTAAATTTTTATGGGTTATCATCATTATCTGGCGGACAGCTTGTACATTGAAGTTTACCGCTTTCAAATTGGTAATAATTGACTCCATCTTCCACATCATAACCATAATCGTCAATAAAATCTTCATCTTTTCCGTTTAATCGAACGATTTTATTTTTCGGCAAATACAGATAAACCGTTACTTTGTTGTCAATTCGCCAAGACGTATCCGTTGTCAATAAAGCATTTGCCAAAAGAATTCGGTTGTCTTGCAAGTCATATTGATAAGGCAAAACTTGAGGTGTTTGTGTTGTTTCTACACGCGTATCTCCTGTACCGACCGAAATTTTCATTTCTTTGTCAAAGAACGTTTTAGACTTTACTTCCATATAAATGGTATCGAAAGGCGTGGACAATATTTCCAACTCTACATTGCTAGATTCTTTAAAGAAATTGCCGTTTGCAATCGTATCATTTATCGAATACATTCTGCTATCTCTTGCAAAATCTACTAGCAAGGTGTCTTTATCTGTTTGGATAATTTCTTTGGCAATACTTGTTTTATAACTTTTAGCACGCTCATGGAAAAAATTTCGTTGTTGTGTACTAACATCTATTCCGACGATAGAAATGTACACCACGCTGATTCCCCACAAAATTCCGATACCAATCAGCGACAGACCTAAATATCTGATATTCGCATATAGCAAAGATAATCCTACGAGAAACATTGCGATACAAGGCAAGAATATCAATCCGAAGAAAGCGGTTGTTATCGCCCATTTTGAATAACCTAATCCAGTTAAATTGACGAAATCTGTATTGAAAATATCTGGTCCGGTCTCCATACTTATGGCAAAAGTAGCAATAACTGCTCCTATCATTCCAAGAATTCCAAACGCCAACAATATACCGCCCAAGGTTTTTTGAATGACATTCACCAATCGCTTAGAATTGTTATTCACGCGCTCGTTATACTCTCGCCTGCTTTGTGCAAATTGCGTGTTTCTCTTTTCGATGCTATCAATCGTTATCGGCTCGCCATACATGTCTAATATTTCGGAAGTTGTACGCGCTTTCGGCACGATAATCCACAATACAAGATATACGATGGCACTCGAACCATAAGCAAAAAGCAATAGAATAAACAACAATCGCAACCAAACGACGTCAATGCTCAAATAGCGACCTAATCCGGACAAAACTCCGCCCAAAATTCGGCTATCTCCGTTGCGGTATAACTTTTTGCTTTTGCGGGTATAATTTTCTTGATAATCAAATGCCTCTGCTTGTTTATTTTCGCTTTCTTCGCCCAACATATAATCTTCGGGCTGCCCGAGCAAATCGATAATTTGATTCACGTCTTTCATCCCAACAACCTCTTTTTGAGCATGTACATTCTCAGAAAATATTTCGGCGATTCGGGCTTCGATGTCCGCCATAATTTCTTCTTTACCTTCTTCATTCAACGATTTTTTTACAGACTCTAAATAATCATTGAGTTTGTGATAAGCATCTTCATCAATGTGAAAAGACAATCCGGCTATATTAATGGTTAATGTTTTGTTCATGATTTCGTTTTTTCTGTGATTTGTTTAACTGCTTCTGATAATTCTTGCCATGTCAAGGCTAATTCTTCCAAGAATGCTTCTCCTTTTTCTGTGAGTTTATAATATTTTCTTGGCGGCCCTGCGTTAGATTCTTCCCAACGATAGCTCAAAAATTCACCGTTTTTCAACCGGTTCAGCAAAGGATAAACCGTTCCTTCCACCACCAGCAATTTCGCACCTTTGAGCTCTTCAAGGATTTCGGAGGTATAATAATCTTTCTCTTTGAGCAAAGAAAGAATACAAAACTCCAAAATGCCTTTTCGCATCTGTGCTTTTGTGTTTTCAATATTCATAGAACTTGGCTTTGATTAGTTATTTACACTGCAAAGATATGTATTATATTTTGTACTATGCAATACAAAGTAGTTTATTTTAACAACAAATTAACTTTGTAGAAAAATTTGCATCCTTAAAATATTATCACTAACTTTAGAATCCAATTAAAAGCACTAATGAAAATAACCCCAAAGAAATTAAACCAATTTTTGTTTTTTAAGTTGCCATCTGCCTTTTGGTGTGGTGTTCGGGTTTTATCCATTAATGAAAGCGTTTGTTGCGTAACCGTTCGTCATAAATGGATTAATCAAAATCCATTTCGCTCGATGTATTTTGCCGTACAAGCTATGGCGGCAGAGTTGTGTACCGGAGCGTTGGTGATGACCGCGATACAAGAAAGCGGCAGGAAAATCTCTATGCTTGTTGCACAAAATAACGCAGAGTTTACCAAAAAAGCGACCGGAAAAATTACATTTGTCTGTGAAGATGGTGTCAAAATCCGTGAAGCCATTCAGCAGGCGATAAAAACCGGAGAAGGACAAAAATTTTGGATGCAATCTATTGGGAAAGATGAAAAAGAAAATCAAGTAGCCGTTTTTAATTTTGAATGGACCATAAAACTTAAATGATTATGAAGATATTAATTGCCGGAGCTACCGGATTAATCGGTACGAAATTAACACAGCATTTACTTGATAAAGGACACGAAATCAATTACCTAACAACAAGTAAAGAGAAAGTAAAAAACGAAGAAAAACTCCATGGTTTTTTCTGGAATCCGTATAAGCAAGAAATTGATAAAGAGGCTTTTGACGGCGTGGACATTATTATTAATCTTGCCGGAAAATCCATCAACTCGTCGTGGAACAAACAAGGACGAAAAGACATTTTCAGAAGTCGGATGAAGCCTTCTGATGCGTTGTACAATTACCTCAAAGACAATCCGCATCAAGTGAAACAAGTGATTAGCGCATCGGCAATTGCTATTTATCGCTCCAACAAAAACCGATATTACAAAGAAGACACACAGGCTTTGAGCAATAGCTTTCTGGGACGGGTTTGCACGACCTGGGAATTGTATAACAACCAATTTGAATCTATCGGAATTCCGACCACTGTGCTCCGTTTAGGACTCGTTTGCAACAAAGGACAAGGTGTGTTGAAACCATTCGTGTCGATGTGCAAATATTTCTTTGCCGGAAGTTTGGGCTCGGGCAACCAATGGTATTCATGGATTCATATCGACGATGTGGTGCGAATGATTGATTTTTGTATCGAAAATAATCTCAGCGGAACCTACAATGCCGTGGCTCCAACGCCTATCAAACAGCGTACGTTTATTAGAAAAATAGCCAAAAAACTCAAGCGTCCTATCACCAGACCACCAATTCCGTCTTTCTTGTTGATACTCGTTTTGGGCGGAAAATATAAACTCATCACAGATAGCCAAAAAGTGTGTGCAGACAAAATTATTTCCAAAGGTTTTGAATTCAAATATCCTGATTTTGATAGTGCAATTGATGATTTGTATGGGAAGAAGTAAATTAAAAATCCGGCAATAGCCGGATTTTTGCTCTTTTGAAATTGGTATTATTAATACAAAAAAATACCCACTTAAAATACTTTAATAAAATCTCTCCAGTACCAATATTTCTTATTGTGGTAGAGTTTATTTTTCAGAAAATTCATTAATAAAATCTAAAGTATTTCTAATTATTTCTTGTGCTTTATCATTATCAGAACTTTTTTCGTATTGTTCAAAACATCCTTTCAAATCATTTGTATTTTTCTTGAAGATGTTAGAGTCTAACCAATTAATAGAAAAATAATTCCCTTCCATTTTTTCTTTAAAGGGAATAGGGTAATTACAAATTAGATTGTTATTAATTAAACACTGTAATAGGTTAAAATCGACTACTTCTTCTGGAACTAAATCCTTTTCTTCAATGATAAAACCACTCCAATTCTGTTGTGATTCTAATTGATACGCTTCAACTAATGCTCTACCAAGGTATGTGTTAATTGAATTATTTTTACAAGACATATTATTTCTAGTAAAAGCCGAAAACTCTCCTTTTGACATAGCTCCTCTTAGAGGAAACCCCATAACGAAAGAATGATTTAATAGATATTTCGTAGAAATTAATATATCAATTAATGATTTTACACTACAATCATCAGTCCACAATATTACACTGTCAGAAACTATTATTGAGTTAACCAATATTTTACTTCTATCAGGAGTATATAGTAATTTATTTTCCTCTTTTTTAATAATTATTTTTCCATTAGCCAATGCAACATCTACGGTGTCTGCGAAGACTATTTCATATAATGCTATAAGTCTTCCGTGTTCATTATTTAGCACTAAATCCTTAAATCCTAATATATCTAAAAAGGCTACATATTTCATACTATCTTTGACTTTTAATTCCCTTGCTAAGGTAAATAATTCTAAACAAAATATACTTTCTTTAAGTTCTTAAATAAATTAATACAGTCATGTACCTATATATAAATAGACAAAAGAATAAAATCATTAAGAACAAATACTTAATAAAAACACGCCACCTGCACAATGGCTAAGCGACGTGATTGAAAAAAGCTATTTGAGTTTATTGTTTAGTATATATAGCCAATTCTCTAAGTTCATCTACATTGTACGGAGAATTAACCCAAAGTATCTTATTATCTGATATCTTTTGGAATTCAAGCCTTATGTTTTGTACACCAGAATCCATTATAATAAGATACCTACTATCTGAAATCTCTTGTACCACCGAAAGTTTATATTGTTCTGAAGGACTCGTAGAGTTTGCGGTTTCTATTGCTGATTTCCAACAATAGTGCTGGAAGCTTGAGATTTGACAAAAATCATTATTTGTAAATTTAAAAGCTCCACTATCTTGAGGGTCGACCTTCCACGTTCCTTGAATCCAAGCAGGTGGGGTAATTTGTGAATTCGAATTATTATTTCCGTCATCAGACGACGAACACGCACCAAGTGCGAAAACCACTAAAAATATTGCAAATAATTTTTTCATGATATTTTTTTACAAATTAAACAATAAACCAGCTCCTACCATAAGTTGAGAGCCATCCATAATAAGGTATCTGAGTTCTGCAAAAGGAGTTACACTACCAGCATTAAAATTAAATCCTGCTCCTAAATTCACTCCAAAATCTCCTCCTGAACTACTAACACCTCCAACTCCCGGTACATCCATCGATAATTTTGAATGAGAATAATGTAATCCAGCCAATCCATAAACACCAAACGTATATTCTTCAACAAAATAATATTGTGCATTGGCATTCACTTCAATTAATGTCTGACTCATCCCATACAAATCTTCTGGAAAATAATATACCGCAGATGGAGAGATGGTAAAACGTTCAGCAATAGGTATTTCTGCTTTAACACCTGCCCCAAAATACTCCGATTTGGTTGCATAACTTCCCATAACACCAATACGAGTTTGCTCTTGAGCACTCGCTTCAAAACCTGCTCCTAACAACAGAGCAAGCGACAAAAAAGTAGTTACTTTTTTCATAGTTTTAAAATTTAACATTAATAATGGTGCATAGTTAAAAGTATTTTTATTATATTTGGTTATAATTTAGTTGTATTTAGTAATAAACAGTTATACCTATGTTAATCGAAGAAAAAATCAAGAGCATTCGCGAAGCAAAAGGCTTCACACAAGAGTATATGGCAGAGCAGTTGGGCATCACACAAGCGGCATACAGCAAAATAGAAAGCGGACAAACCAAACTGACAATGAATAAAATCACCGACATTGCCACGATTTTTGAAATGGACGTAAATGATTTGATGTCGTATGATACTCAAAAATACTTTAATAGCTTTAACAATGTAAAAGGAAGTAATAACGGTAGCACCATTACTAACACAGATAGTGAAATTCTCAAAAAATTATATGAAGATAAAATCGTTTTGCTGGAAAAATTATTAAACGCCACCGAAAAAGAACTTATTAAATACCGCGAAAAATATGGGGAGCTGTGAAGGAGAGAGTTGGAAAGTTTAAAGTCGAATATTTGGGAGTCTGAAAGGAGGTATCAAAAACTTTATTTTACCATTAGAGCACCTGTGGTGCTTGTTTTTTTTACCACAAAGATTCGCAAAGGAATACGCAGAGATACACGAAGCAAATTAGCGGATATGCGAATTAGCGAATACGCCTATTTACACATGTCTTGATTCTTTAACATCTTGTTTCCTGATTCGAGATAACATATTTCAGTCTCTCAAACTAACCTCGATTTTATACAACAATCCCTTGCAAAATCTCTCGTAAAGTTTTTCGGGTGTTAATAATTTGTTGGATAATGTTGGTTTTCAGTTCTTGGTTAAAATCAATCTGCGGATAATATTTTGCCCATTTCGGTTCGTCTATTTCTTTGATTTTTTTCAATGCTTGCCGAACATCTTTGGCTGTTCTGAGCACTGCTATTCCGTCGTATTGTGGCGATAAATAATGGTTGTAATAGTAACCGTTTTCGGTTTTTTGGATATAAAAAACAGCTTCATTTTCGCTGTTTGGATAGAAAGAATCCCAAGATGCATAACCGATATGCTGATTTTGCATCTTGTTATTCCCAGCTAATTTCCACCGGCAGTTTCCTACCCTGCCCCAGTGGTTTGATTGTCGATACACGCCTTCGGAAGTGAAATAATAAGCACTTCCTTTCCGACTGACGTAATCAAATTGTGTGATTTCGATAGTCGTTATTTCAAAAACACAAAAAGTATTTCGGTAGAAATTATTTCGTTGATACAAGGGTTTACACATTAAATCTGAAATGCATAATATCACCGTCTTTCACGACATATTCTTTACCTTCGACTCTGAGTTTTCCGGCTTCTTTCACTTTTGCTTCCGAACCGTATTCGACAAAATCTTGGTAAGCCATCACTTCGGCACGGATAAATCCTTTTTCAAAATCTGTGTGGATTACCCCTGCTGCTTGTGGTGCCGTATCGCCAACATTAATCGTCCATGCCCTCACTTCTTTAACGCCTGCCGTGAAGTAGGTTTGTAAATTCAACAAAGTATAAGCCGAACGAATCAATTTGGAAACACCCGGTTCGTCCAAGCCCATATCTTCCAAAAACATTTGGCGTTCTTCATACGATTCCAGCTCAGTAATATCGGCTTCTGTGGCAACAGCAAGTACCAAAACTTCGGCATTTTCGTCTTTAACTAATTCTTTGACTTGCTCAACATATTGATTGCCGCCAGCTGCCGAATTTTCATCTACATTACATACATACAAAACTGGTTTGTTGGTAATCAACTGAAAATTGTCCATCAACTCTTGTTCGTCTTCGTTGGCTGGTTGCACGACTCTCGCTGATTTTCCTTCAAGCAAAACATTTTTCACTCTTTCTAATAAATCGGCTTCTGTTTGAGCTTCTTTATTGCCTGTTTTGGCAGCTTTTTTTACTTTTTCCAATCTTTTTTCTACGGTTTCGAGGTCTTTCAACTGCAATTCGATATCAATCGTTTCTTTATCTCTAACCGGATTCACATTTCCGTCAACATGGACAATATTATCATTATCGAAGCATCGCAACACATGGATAATTGCGTTACATTCTCTGATATTTCCCAAAAACTGATTACCTAAACCTTCGCCTTTGCTGGCTCCTTTGACCAAACCGGCAATATCAACAATCTCCACCGTTGCGGGCAAAACTCTTTCTGGTTGTACCAATTCTTCCAATTTTTCCAACCGCGGATCCGGCACATTTACCACTCCGATATTGGGCTCGATAGTACAAAACGGAAAGTTTGCACTCTGAGCTTTGGCGTTTGACAAACAGTTAAATAATGTTGATTTTCCTACATTGGGTAGTCCTACAATTCCTGCTTTCATATTACGTTTAATTGTGAAAGGGCAAATATACCGAAAATATTAAAATGCAGACGGAAAATTATAGCATAGGTTTGGTTTTCATTCTTGAATTTGTCGATGGATAATTTTGGACAACTTTTTGGCTCCAATTTCTGAAAGATGGTCGCCGTCATAAAAATCATCAGCAGAAAACATTTCATCATCTAATAAGTTAAAATACTGACAGTTACTATTTTCCGAACAAATTTTAGTAGTCATATTTAATGTAATGGCCAATTGTTGGTCGTGTAAATTTTCTCGGTAACTTGTATATGCTGGTGGCGTAATCAAATAAATTTTTACATTATTTTGCTCGCACCAAGAAATTATCGCTTGTAAGGTGGCGATATTTTGTTTTAGGATTTCTTGTATTTCTTCCGAGTCGAGGTTTTCAACTGTGTGTCGTTTGGCAGCGGATTTGCCTGTTTCTATCAGATTTTGTGCATTTTCAGAACGATAGACGGTTCCCCAACCTAATCGATTACAAGTAATTTCTGATTTGTCTTTTATATAATATGAATAAATTCTTTTTGCATTCGTTTTCAAACTATTAGTAAATATTTCAGAGTAGTTTGTCCATGTTTTTGCCGAATCCAACCCAAAATAAAGCGTGTAGTTTTTCAATCGCCAAAACTCATCTGTATTTTCCAGATTTTCAAACAAAGAAAAATAAGAGATGGGTAAAATAACGGTTTGTAGATTTTGGAAATCATCCTGATATTTTTGTAAAATAGCATAATCTATATCAATAGACTGCGAAATATAACTTGCGTTGAACGTTTGAGAAGTAAACTCTTCTGGATTGAGTCCGTAAAAAGTATGTGAACTCCCTAAAATCAAGGTTTCTATTTCGTTGGAATGCTTGTCTAAATAAGCGTTTTTATATTGGTAATCATTCGGAATATTTCGCAAGGCAATTTCCAAACTAAAAGCCAAAACCAAAATCGGCAAAATGAAAATAATAATTTTGATTAAAAACCGTTTCATAAGCATCAAAATTGAAAATAAATAAATTGTTGTTCTTTTCCGGCAAACCAAAATATCGCTAAAACTATTGCATAATACAATGCATATCTATAAACTCGCCTCCATTTTAGCCCGAATTGTTGCAGGGCAAACGCTTGCTCTCTTCCTCGCCATTCTATCAGCATAAAAATGATTATCAACACAATAACGGTCAGAGCGTGCTTGTTATCTACAAAATCTGGAATTTCAAATATTGAAGATGAAATCATTCCGGTAATATACTGATAAGCGTGTTGGATGTTTTCGGTGCGGAAAAAAATCCAAGCAAAAACCGTTAATCCAAAAGTTGTACACATGGCTAATGATTCTTTCCAGTTCGGGAAAATTTTTCCTTGTGCCACAATTTCCATATTATTTCGGTTATTTTTGGTCAGCAAAAGTGGTAAATAGTAAATCGCATTCAATGTTCCCCACACGATAAAAGTCCAATTGGCTCCGTGCCAAAAACCACTGACAATAAAAATAATAAATGTATTTCGAATTTTCATCAATGTTCCACCTCGACTGCCACCCAACGGAATATACAAATAATCTTTGAACCAAGAAGAAAGAGAAATGTGCCAACGACGCCAAAACTCTGCTATATCTCTCGAAAAATAAGGAAAAGCAAAATTTCGTAGCAAATCAATCCCAAAAAGTCTTGCCGTTCCTATGGCAATATCCGAATATCCGGAAAAATCTCCATAAATCTGAAAGGTAAAAAATATCGCTCCAAACAATAATGTGCTAGCTGATTGGTCTGCTGAATGGTTAAAAATTTGATTGGCAAATTCTGCACAATTATCGGCAATGACAATCTTTTTGAATAATCCCCACAATATTTGTCGCAATCCATCGACAGCTTTGGTATAATCAAAGGTGCGACGTTTTTTAATTTGTGGCAACAAATGCGTAGCACGTTCGATGGGTCCGGCAACAAGCAACGGAAAAAAACTTACAAAAACGGCATAATCTACCACGTTTTTTTCTGCTTTGATTTTGTCTTTGTAAATATCAATCACATACGACAATCCGTGAAAAGTGTAGAACGAAATTCCAACAGGGAGTATCACTTTTAGCGTCCACGGATTGGCTTGCAAACCGAATTGCGAAATGGCAGTGGCAAAGGATTCCGCAAAAAAGTTATAATATTTGAATATGCCGAGAAACCCAAGATTCACGATGATGCTTAGCCAAAACCAAAATCGTTTTTGTTTTTGGTTATTGGCACTTTGCATTTTCAATCCGGTGAAATAATCCAAAAAAGTAGAAAACATCAACAAAAATAGAAATCGCCAATCCCAACAAGCATAAAAAAAATAACTTGCTACAAGTAATAACACGTTTTGATTTTTATGATTTTTGTTCGTTACAAACCAATATAATATAAAAACTATCGGTAAAAAAACGGCAAAATCAATCGAATTGAATAGCATATTGATTTCTTGAAAAATATTTCTGTGAACAAAAATAAGGTATTTTAGAGAGCATCTTTATTTTATGTATATTTTTCTCCTTTGACAGAAGACAAAACAGTTTATCCTATTATAAAAAACGCCCGTAAATGATTTTTACGGACGTTGTAACTTATTGTTTTTAAGAATATTTACACCAACTTCGCAAAATTAGCTTTGACAAATTTGGTCAACTCTTCGCCTTTCAATAACCCTTGCGACAATTTCGCCAAATCCAACGCTTGATTAACCAATTCTTTCTGTTGCGTTTCGTCTTTGGTTTCTAATATTTTGCCTACCAAAGACGAATTGGTATTGACAACCAAATTATACATATCCGGCATATCGCCAAACATATTCATGCCGCCACCACTCATTTGCATGTCTTTCATTCGTCGCATAAATTCTGGTTGTGTAATCAAAAAAGGTGCTGCTTGACTGTCTAAAGCTTCTGTCTGAATTGTATAAGTTTTACTATCAACGACAGCTTCTATCGCTGTTTTGAGTTGGGTTTGTTCTTCTTCAGACAATTTCGATATTTCATCATCAGATTTCTTGATTAATTTGTCGATAGAATCGGCATCGACACGGGCAAATTGCATTTTTTCATTGTCTGCTTCTAACTTTTGAATCAAATGGGAAACAATTGGCGAATCGAGTAACAAAACTTCATATCCTCGTTCTTTTGCTTCGGCAATATAACTGTGTTGTACTTCTTTGTCTGACGCATACAAAACAATCAAATTACCATCTTTGTCTGTTTGTTGTGCACTGATTTTTTCTTTCAGCTCAGCCAAAGTGTAATATTTCTCGTCCACTGTCGGATAAAGCGTAAACTCTCCTGCTTTTTCGTAAAATTTTGGTTCGGTCAGCATACCATATTCCAAAACCACTTTGATATCGTTCCATTTTTGTTCAAAATCTTCTCGGTTATTTCTGAACAATGATTTGAGTTTATCGGCTACTTTTCGGGTGATATAATTAGCGATTTTCTTCACATTTCCATCGGCTTGCAAATAAGAACGAGACACATTGAGCGGAATATCCGGCGAATCAATCACACCGCGAAGCATCGTCAAAAACTCAGGAACAATTCCTTCGACATTATCGGTAATAAAAACCTGATTTTGATACAATTGTATTTTATCTTTTTGCACTTGCATATCGCCTTGCAATTTCGGGAAATACAATATTCCGGTCAAATTAAAAGGATAATCTACATTGAGATGAATGTGAAACAAAGGCTCGGCAAATTGCATTGGATACAATTCGCGATAAAAGTTTTTATAATCTTCATCAGTCAAATCAGATGGGGTTTTCGTCCACGCCGGATTTGGATTGTTGATAATCGTTGGCACTTCTTTTTTGTCGTCGCCCTCGCCTTCTGTGTGCGTACCAAACTGAATCGGAACCGGCATAAATTTGTTGTATTTCAACAACAATTCTCTGATGCGTCCGTCTTCCAAAAACTCGGTAGAATCATCTGCAATATGTAGAACAATTTCGGTTCCAAAATTTTCTTTATCAGCTGATGTAAGTGTAAATTCTGGCGAACCATCGCAAATCCAATGCACTGCTGGTTCATCTTTGTATGATTTGGTGATAATTTCTACCTTGTCGGCAACCATAAACGCGGAGTAAAATCCTAATCCAAAATGCCCAATAATTCCAGCATCTTTGGCAGTGTCTTTGTATTTTTCTAAAAATTCTTCGGCACCTGAAAAAGCTACTTGATTGATGTATTTTTCGACTTCGTCGGCAGTCATACCGATACCTTGGTCAATAATACGAAGCGTTTTGTCCTCTTTATTTGCTTTAACCTTAATAATCGGATTTTCTTGATTAACACTGGCTTCGCCAAGCGAAATCAAATGTTTGAGTTTTAGAGTCGCATCTGTTGCGTTGGACACCAATTCTCTAAGAAAAATTTCATGGTCACTGTATAAAAACTTTTTTATCAGCGGAAAAATATTTTCCACCGTTACATTAATTTTTCCTGTTGTATTATTTTCCATATCGTTTAAAATTATACTTTTTGAGTTAATCAAAAACCAATTGGCAAAAAAAGTACCAAGCTATTGTTTGTGACAAAAAGTCAGCCGACACAAAAAAAATCAATATCATAGTGATTTATGTGGCACAATATTTGTATTTTTGTTTAATAAAAAATTAAGATATATGAAAAAATTTATAGGACTTAGTATTTTGGCTTTGGGCTTTGTTGCTTGTAAGCCAACGACCAATCCGCAAGCTCAGGTTGGGTTGAAAGGCGATTGGACTTTAACCTCTATTACTTATCCGAAAGGATATAATGTAAAACCTTTTGGTGTAGCTGATGCCGAATGTTTTGAAAATAGTCAATGGAAATTTGTGCCAAATAACAATAAAGGTGTGGTTTCTGTAAACAGCAGTGGACAAGATTGTCCGGTATTTGATGCCAATATCGTTTGGACTATTGACCCGAACAACAATTTTAATTTGAAATTTGTTGGCGACGAAAAACCAAAGAACGTTAAAGAAGGTTATATTTTTACGATTGAAAATCAAACCAAAGAAAGTTTTAAATTGGTAGATAATTCTACTGAAATCCAAATTGAATATCATTTTAAAAAAAATAATTAATCATGAAAAAAATTAATATTTACTTTATAGCAGGTGTTTTTGCTGTAGGTTCTGTTTTTACAGGTTGTAACTCTATTAGAAATGCTAACAATACTCAAAAAGGTGCTGCTGCTGGTGCTGCTGCTGGTGCAGTAATCGGTGGTGTGCTGGGTAACAATGTTGGAAGCAAAAACAACAGTGCTTTGGGTGCTGTATTGGGTGGTGTAATCGGTGGAACTGCCGGTGCAATTATCGGAAAAAACATGGATAAACAAGCTCAAGAAATCGAGCAATCTATCCCTGGTGCAGAAGTAGAACGCGTTGGAGAGGGTATTCGTCTGATTATGAACGAATCTACGGTAAACTTTGACTTTGATAGTGCTGATTTAACTTCTACTGCACAATCTAATTTGGATAAATTGGCAAAAGTATTTATCGATAATCCAAAAACGCAAATCAGTATTTATGGTTATACCGATAGCGTGGGGAGAGAACAATATAACTTGAGATTGTCTAGAACCAGAGCTAATGCGGTTAAATCATATTTAGTTAAAAAAGGAATCGGTACAAAACGTATTACTACTCAAGGTATGGGACCTGTTGACCCAGTTGCTTCAAACGATACAGATGCTGGAAGAGCAAAAAACAGACGTGTAGAATTTTCTATCGTTGCTAATGAAGACATGATTTACGATGCAAGAAAAGAAGCTGCAAGATATTAATCTGATGCTTTAATTAATAAGAAAACCGATGAAAAATTTCATCGGTTTTTTTTGATGTAAACACAAATCTATTTTAGCGTATTCAACTCATTAGACAACTGTTGCATAAAAGTATCTACTTTTATCAATTCATCGCTATACAATTTTCCTACAAAAAGATTTGTTTTCTCTGTCCATTGAATAGACTCTTCTTGCAATATTTTTATTTTTTGCGTGTCCTTTTTTTGCATCGCTCGTAAATACTCTTCTGTAAACGCTTTGTAATTTTGCAACAAAACATAATTAGCCGAATCACGCAATTCTGGCACGTGCAATCTGGCGATTTTGTCAATGGTCGAATCGCTGACATGCAAAAACGTTATCGTTTCTTGTTTTTGTGGTTGATTCTCGGTTTGATTAGCTGTTTCATCTTTACAACAAATCAGTCCTAACATCAATGGAATACAAACAAAATAAACTTTTTTCATGATGTTTTATTTTCTTCTGATTCGTTATCATTTTCGCTTTCTTCTGCTTCGTTTTCTTCTGCCAAATGTTGTTGTTCTATTGGTTTTTCTTGCTGATTATAAAAATATTTTTTGTAGTATTTTTCAAACATCGGCCGAACTTGTTCTTCTTCTCCAAGCAAAAATCCTATCGGTTGGAGATCTTTGACCTCATCACAGATTATTTTTACTATAGCTAAAATGGGAATAGCTAAAAACATTCCGGCAACTCCCCAAATTGCTTCGGCGATAATTAATCCGACAAATACCATAAATGAATTTACCTGAACTTTTGAACCAATAATTTTAGGCATAATGATATTTCCATCAATCGAATTTACTACAATGATGGCTATAATCATATACAATACTTGTATAGGCTCGCCGGTGGCTAATGTAATTAAAGATGCAATCACGGTTGCTGAAAATATTCCTATGTATGGGATTAAATTTAAAATCCCGCATAACATGGCAAACAAAAAGGCATATTTGATTCCGATAATAGAAAATGCCAAATAGAGCATCCCTGTAATCAGAACGACTTGTATCATTAATCCTATCAGGTATTGTTTGATGATTCCTTGAACAGACGAGCTAACATCAATTACCTTGTCTTGTTGTTGAGGTCCGAAACTCCATATCAAAAATTTAAGGAGATGGCTGCGATATAGCAAAAAGAAAAAAGTGTAGAGAAAAATAAACCCACCGTTCAACAATAGCGATGTTAATGATAGTATGGCTCCGCTAACCAATGATGAACCGGTTTGAAATGTTTTCTCTACATTTTGGCGTAGATAATCTAACTGTTCTTGTTCTGTTACGTCGAAATGCTCGGCGATATAAATCTGAGCATTATTGAATAATTCAACAATTTGATTGCTAAACTCTGGAATGTCATCCTTGAATTGAGCTACTTGTGTACCGAGAAAATATCCTACACCTGAAAGAAGTATAAGAAACAATATCGGCGACACCAAACAAGCCACGATTCTCGGGAAACGAAGTTTATTTTCCTGAAATCTTGTAATTGGCAATAACAACATTGCTACGAGAAATGCGATAAACATCGGGATAATAATACTTTTCCCGATGATGCCAATATATACCATAAGGATTAGCCCTAACAAGACTAATGTTGCTTTGGCATAAAAAGGTAACGCAACAGCTTTTTTCATATAAAAACCAATATTGATTGATTATTCTATTGTCATCTCAGGAATATCGCCTTCGATAATCAAATCAGCTTCGGTTGCTTTTACGATATCTTCTACGCTAACTCCCGGTGCTCTTTCCAATAGTTTAAATCCGTTTGGTGTAACTTCCATAACCGCTAATTCGGTTACTACTTTTTTCACACATCCTACTCCGGTTAATGGCAGAGAGCATTTTTTCAAAATTTTCGATTCTCCATGTTTGTTCACGTGCATCATCGCAACGATGATATTTTCGGCTGAAGCAACCAAGTCCATTGCACCTCCCATTCCTTTAACCATTTTTCCTGGAATTTTCCAATTGGCAATGTCTCCATTTTCCGAAACTTCCATTGCTCCTAATATGGTTAAATCAACGTGTTGAGAACGAATCATTCCGAAACTGGTTGCCGAGTCAAAAAACACTGCCCCGGGTAGAGTTGTAATAGTTTGTTTTCCGGCATTGATTAAGTCTGGATCTTCGTCTCCTTCAAAAGGGAACGGTCCCATGCCTAACACACCGTTTTCGCTTTGGAATTCAACATTCATTCCTTCGGGTACATAATTTGCCACTAAAGTTGGAATTCCGATACCTAAGTTTACGTAATATCCGTCTTGGAGTTCTTTTGCAATTCGTTTTGCAATTCCTGTTTTATCTAAAGCCATGATTAATTTCTTTTTCTTACTGTTCGTTGTTCGATTCTTTTTTCGTAGTCTTTTCCTTGGAAAATTCGTTTAACAAAAATCCCTGGAATATGAATTTGATTAGGGTCTAGTTCTCCCGCCGGAACCAATTCTTCCACTTCGGCAATGGTTATTTTACCTGCACCTGCCATACAAGCATTAAAATTGCGTGCGGTACCTTTAAAAATAAGGTTTCCCGCTTCGTCTCCTTTCCATGCTTTTACGATAGCGAAATCGGCTTTGAAAGCTTCTTCTAATACGTACATTTTACCGTTATATTCTCTAGTTTCTTTACCTTCGGCTACTTCTGTTCCGTAACCTGCTGGTGTAAAAAATGCTGGAATACCGGCTTGTGCTGCTCTGCATTTTTCAGCCAATGTACCTTGTGGCGTTAATTCGACTTCCAATTCTCCGCTAAGCATTTGCCTTTCAAATTCGGCATTTTCTCCTACATACGAAGCAATCATTTTTTTGATTTGGCGTTTTTTCAGCAATAAGCCTAAACCAAAATCATCAACTCCTGCATTATTCGAAATACAAGTCAAACCTTTGGTTTCTTTCTTTACCAGTTCGTTGATTGCATTTTCAGGAATACCACATAAACCAAACCCTCCAAACATAATGGTTTGATTATCTTTTACGTCGTGTAACGCTTCTTCGGCGTTGGCAACTTTTTTGTTTATCATAATATACTTGATTTTGTAATCGGGAATAAATATACTAAAAAAACGACTTCATTGCTAAAGTCGTTTTCAAATTTTAAAAATCAAATTCATCTATCACACTTTGACGAGGTGGCGTGAGCGAATCATTGATGATATTTCCGTTCTCGTCAATAAAGTTTCCTAGAGAATCTACTGGTTGAACATATTTTGAGCAATCTACTTCTATTTGAGGATTTTGTGGACGTTCAAATTTATCTTTTGAAACAGTCAAAGTTTCATCGGCATAACATTTTTTCATAAACAATCCCCAAATCGGCAAAGCGGTTGTTGCTCCTTGTCCATAAGCTGTAGTTCGGAAGTGCGCAGCACGGTCTTCGTTTCCTACCCAAACGCCCGTTGCGAGATTTGGCACCATTCCGATGAACCATCCGTCACTGTTGTTTTGTGTTGTTCCGGTTTTTCCCGCAATAGGATTTTTAAAAGCATACGGATAACCAGTTAATACGCGATATGTTGCATTTCCTTTTCCGGTATATCTCAACCTGGCTCCTGAACCGCTTTCAGTTACTCCTTCCATCAGATTAACAATTGCATAAGCTACATCTTTGCTCAACACATCTTTGGTTTCTGCTCTGGATTGATATAATATTACACCATTTCTGTCGGTAATTCTAGAAACAAATCTCGGTTTGATATACACCCCTTGATTAGCAAAAGTACTGTAAGCTCCAACCATATCGCTCACTGTGATTTCTACTGCTCCGAGTGCAATGGCTGGAGATTCTGGAATGTCTGAATTAACGCCCAACTGACGACACATATCAATCACTGCCTTTGGTCCTACTCTGTCCATCAATTTGGCAGTTACCGTATTGAGTGAATGAGCCAGTGCATATTTTAAATTAACCAATCCATGGTATGTTCCACCAGAATTTCTCGGCGACCACGGTTTTGAAATTCCGTATCGTCCTTTTGGCATAGTAAACGGTGAATCATGTACAATATCACACGGCGACATTCCTAATTGGTCGATAACAGTTGCATATACAAACGGCTTAAAAGTCGAACCAACTTGTCGAGCTCCTTGTGCCACGTGATCATACTGAAAATGTCTGTAATCAATTCCTCCTACCCAAGCTTTGATATTTCCGGTCATCGGCTCCATTGACATCATACCGGTTTGCAGAAAATGTTTGTAATAAATGATAGAATCTCTTGGCGTCATCAACGTATCGATTTCCCCTTTCCAACTGAAAACACTCATTTTTGTTTTCACATCAAAAGATTTCAATATTTCTTCTTCCGATTTGCCTTCATCTTTCATCAATCTCCATCTTTCAGAGTTTTTCATTGCTCTGCGGATAATTTTTTCTGTTTCGTCGTTAGAAATATGAATAAACGGTGCATTCTTGTTATTTTTTTGTTGCTTGAAAAACTCTGCTTGCAAAGTAGTCAAATGCTCTTCAACTGCCTCTTCTGCATATCTTTGCATACGAGAATCAATGGTGGTGTAAATTCTTAATCCATCACGGTATATATCATAAGTTTCACCATCTTTTTTTGGATTTTCTTTTACCCAATCGCGCATATAATCGCGCAAATATTCTCTGAAATAAGTAGCCTGTCCAGACACGTGAGAATCGGGTGTATAATTAATTTTTATCGGCAACGCCTGATATTGTTTCTTTTCATCTTCGGTCAAATAACCATTGCGCTCCATTTGATGCAACACGATATTACGCCGACTTTGTGATCGCTCTGGATGAAAGCGAGGATTATATCTCGAAGGTGCTTGCAACATCCCTACCAAAACAGCAGCTTCATCCACAGTCAAATCTTTTGGTTCTTTGCCGAAATAAATATTTGACGCAGAGCGAATTCCATAAGCATTACTCACAAAATCTACCGTATTGAGATAATAAGCAATGATTTCTTCTTTGGTATATTGTCGTTCTAATCTGGCGGCAATTATCCATTCTTTAATCTTTTGAGTAATTCTCGTAATCATGCTATTAGACCCCGAGCTTCCGTGAAACAGATTTTTTGCCAGCTGCTGTGTAATAGTACTCGCTCCTCCAGCTGTTCCTAACGAAGTTACTGCACGTAACGTTCCTCTGGCATCGATACCTGAGTGGTCATAAAACCTTTCATCTTCGGTGGCTATCAGTGCTTCGACAAGGTGTGAGGGCAAATCTTCATATTTTACCGGTACGCGATTTTCGAGGTAGAATTTTCCGATTGTTTTACCGTCAGCCGAAATAATTTCGGTAGCTATACTCGACGACGGATTTTCTAATTCATCAAATGTAGGCATTGGTCCAAACACACCCCAATTTGCTAAAGCAAAAACGGAAATAATTCCCAATATGCCTACCAAAAAAAGCATCCAAAACCATTTGAGATACTTGTTTGAACCTTTGGTCTTTTTTTGTTCTTTTGCCATCTTTTTATTGTTTTTCAATGGTTAAACCCACTCCAGTAAGTCCTTGGAGTTCTGCCACGCCATCAATTTCTTCTACCTTTCGTACTGCTTGTTCCAATTCGATGGTATAAATCCCTTTTTCTGTAAATCGGTAATCTTCTTTATACAACAATTTACTTGTTTTTGTGTCTGTAAAACCTTCTCCCAATAGTTTTCCGGTTTCATCAGTCATTTCGTATTGTAATGTGTCTGTATAGCTTTGATTATTTGGAGAATGCGTCTTGACAATCAAATAAATATTGCTAAATGGATAATCATTATTTGCTTGTAATTGCAAATAAACATTATACATTGTTACCGTATCTTGTTGATCGAAAGTAAACTTTTTCACATCAGAAACCTCCCAAGTTCCATTTGTGGATTGGAATTCAGAAAAAAAATTCTTCTCGTTGTTTGTGCAACACGTACACAACATTATGATCAAAAATAGTGAGAATATTGGTTTATTCTTCTTTGTTATTATTCGGTTTTCCGTTCCTGCGTTTATTTCCATTTCGTCTGGAATTATTAGGGTTTCTTCTTTTATTAGCGGGCTGTTGTTGCTTATCTTGATTTTTATTAGCCGCTTCTTTCGTTTTTTTCTGTTGTGGTTTTCTTCTTCTATTATTCGATTTTGACTTTTGTTGTCTATCGAATCTGTTCAAGCTGTCTTCTGCTAATAATACATCGGTTGTTTTTTCGGTTTCTTTATGTTCTTCTATTACGACATCTTCCACTTCAAAATCTTCTAATGAAGCGATTACTTCACCTTTTTTGTTTTTTTCGATGATTTCTTGCACTTGTTCGGCTTTCATTTTTATCCATGTGCTATGATTTTCGGTATATGAAAACCACATCAACTGTTTAAAAATATCAATCTTTTGACAAACAGCGTCGCCTTTTGCCGTTTTGATTTTTGCATCAGAACGCGGCATATCTTTCAAAGCATCGAGATATGAATCGAGTTCAAAATTCAAACAACATTTGAGTTTACCACATTGCCCTGCCAATTTTTGCGGATTAAGCGACAATTGCTGATACCTTGCTGCAGAAGTATTTACACTTCTGAAATCTGTTAGCCATGATGAACAACACAATTCTCGTCCGCACGAACCAATTCCTCCCAATCGAGAGGCTTCTTGACGAAAACCGATTTGTTTCATTTCTACTCGAATGCCAAATTCATGTGCATATTCTTTAATCAACTGACGGAAATCTACCCGCTCTTGTGCTGTGTAATAAAATGTAGCTTTAGAACCATCGCCTTGAAATTCCACATCGGATATTTTCATTTCCAGATTGAGCTGGATAGCAATTTCTCTGGCTCTTTTTTGTATGGCATCTTCTCGGTTTCTCGCTTCTGTCCACACATCAATGTCTCGTTGCGAAGCTTTTCTGTACACCTTTGGCAACTGACCGTTCCAATCAACTTTTTTCTTCTTCATCTGTACCTTAACCAACTGACCGGTTAGGGTTACAATGCCCACATCGTGCCCCGGACTTGCCTCTGTAGCTACGACATCTCCAATACTTAAAGTAAGTTTTTCTGTATTTCTAAAAAAATCTTTTCTTCCGTTCTTGAAACGGATTTCAACTACATCAAAAGGACTGTGGTCTGACGGATATTGCATATTGGACAACCAATCGAAAACGGAGAGCTTATTACAGCTATCTGTTCCGCAATTTCCTTTGTTTCCACATCCTCTTGGTGTACCTGTAGCGTCTGTTTTAGACGAACAATTAGTACATCCCATATATCTTGAAACAACGTGCGTTGTTGTATTTTAGTTAATAATTCTTAGGTAAAGATATTAATTTTAAGCGAATTTTACTCAAAACTTAAAATAAAATAGTTTTTCTTACCTCTTTGCAATAGCACGAATTGATTGTTTATCAAATCGTTATTGGTAATTTTAAATTCTTCTTTTACTTTTTCTCTGTTCACAGAAATAGAGTTTTCGTTCAAAGCTCTTCTGGCTTCGCCGTTCGATTTCAAAAATCCGGATTCGGCGTTCAAAGCATCCACAATATCAATACCTTCTGCTAATTTTTCTTTGGCAACAACAGCTTGCGGAACGCCTTCAAAAATATCCAAAAACGTTTGTGCTTCCAATGATTTTAAATCTGAAGCATTGGTGTCTTTGCTGAACAAAATTTCGGATGCTTTAACGGCTTTTTCCAATTCTTCTTGCGAATGAACGAAAGCGGTTACTTCTTCGGCTAATTTTCGTTGTAACACTCTCAAATGTGGCGTTTCTCGATGTTCTTCTATCAATTTTTCAATTTCTGCTTTCGGCAAAAAGGTAAAAATTTTGATGTATTTTTCAGCATCTTCATCAGATGTGTTCAACCAGAATTGGTAGAATTTGTACACTGACGTTTTATCGGCATCTAACCAAATATTTCCTCCTTCTGTTTTTCCAAATTTAGAACCGTCGGCTTTGGTAATCAATGGACAAGTCATCGCAAAAGCTTTGGAATCTTCGTCGGTCATTCTGCGGATTAATTCCGTTCCGGTTGTGATATTTCCCCATTGGTCAGAACCGCCCATTTGCAACAAACAGTTGTGATTTTTATACAAATGATAAAAGTCGTAACCTTGAATCAATTGGTAAGTAAATTCGGTAAAAGAAATTCCGGCTCCGTCGGCGGCAAAGCGTTTTTTGACCGAATCTTTCGCCATCATATAATTCACGGTGATACGTTTTCCGACATCGCGTGCAAAATCGATAAACGAAAAGTTTTTCATCCAATCGTAATTATTGACCAAAATTGGGGCGTTTTCTTCTTTGGAATCAAAATCTAAAAAGCGAGACAAAACACGTTTTATTCCTGCCACATTGTGGTTTAGAATTTCTTCTGTCAGCAAATTTCTTTCGTCAGATTTCCCAGATGGATCGCCAATCATTCCGGTTGCTCCTCCGACCAAAGCGATGGGTTTATGTCCGAAATTTTTCAGATGCACCAACAAAATAATCGGCACCAAACTACCAATATGTAAAGAATCTGAAGTGGGGTCAAACCCGATATAAGCAGTTGTAGGCTCTTTCAAAAGTTGTTCTTCAGTTCCGTCAATTATATTGTGTACTAAACCTCGCCAGCTTAGTTCTTCTATTATATTTCGCATGTTTATAATTTTTATGCAAATATAAATATTTAGAATCTGTTTGCGAGATTTAATGTAATTTTCTGTTGTAAACCGCCGTGAAGAAAGTGTAAATTTATTTAAACACTCTCTATAAAAAAATAAACCGCCTTTTTCGGACGGTTTATTTTGTGGGTTATGTGAGTTTGATAAATAGCGTTCCTGAAGATAAGAAAAATAATATCTCACCTCAATCCTACTTCACACTATCCTTTTTCACTATTGTTTTCAATAGTTTTCTGGGGTTTTTGATGGTTTGCGTATTCTTTACGCCCAACTTTTCTACTTTTTGTAAAAATCTTTTTTGGATGGTGTCCATCATGTCGGCATAAATTTGCGGTTCATATTGCAGATAATATCGGTGTTGCTCGGCAAATTCAAGGCTATCCAAATGGTATTTTTCCAACAAATTTTCGGGCATTTGCGTAACATAAACCGTGTCTTGCCGATACGAAGACGATTCTATCGCACCAATCAAAACCAATTCATAAAGCAAATCGGTCATCTCAGATTGAGGTAACAAATTTTTCGGTTTTTTGTCGGTACAAGCCCAAAAAATCAACATCGAAAAAGTGAATAAAACGATTTTTTTCATGGTTTTTATCTATTAAAAAGTAATCGTTGCCCGAATTTTTGCTCTGCAATTTTTCCTTCGTGCATCGCCAAATTTCCGTTTATAAATGTAGATACTACCGTTGCCGAAAGTTCTTTTCCTTCAATCGGCGACCAGCCACATTTGTACAAAATATTGTCTTTACTAACGGTTTGCGGTTTGTTCAAATCAACCAAAACAATATCCGCCTGGTAACCTTCACGCAAAAATCCTCTGTTTTCTATCTGAAACAAAATTGCCGGATTGTGTGCCATTTTCTCAATTACTTTTTCTACCGTAATTTTTCCTTGTTTGGCAAAAGTAAGCATCATCGGCAACGAATGCTGAACCATTGGTCCGCCTGACGGAGCTTGCAGATATTTCTGTGATTTTTCTTCAAAAGTATGTGGTGCGTGGTCTGTTGCAATCACATCAATACGGTCATCAAGCAAGGCTTCCCAAATCTGTTCCCTGTCCCGTGCCGTTTTTACTGCCGGATTCCATTTGATAAAATTTCCTTTTTCGGCATAATCTTCATCCGAAAAAAACAAATGATGCACGCAAACCTCAGCGGTTATCTTTTTGTCTTTCAACGGAATATTATTCTCAAATAAATTGGTTTCTTTGCCAGTGCTGATATGAAAAACGTGCAATTTGGCTCCTGTTTTTTTAGCCAATTCAACTGTTTTGGAAGATGACAAATAACACGCTTCTTCACTGCGGATAACCGGGTGCATATACGGCGGAATATCTTCTCCAAACTGCTCTTTGGCTTGTTCGAGATTTCGGCGAATGGTGTGTTCGTCTTCGCAATGTGTAGCAATTAACAAATCGGTAGAAGAAAATATTTTTTCCAGCGTTTGTTCATTATCTACCAGCATATTTCCGGTTGATGAGCCCAAAAACAATTTGATTCCGGCTACATTTCTCGGATTGGTTTTCAAAACTTCTTCGAGATTATCGTTTGTTCCGCCCATCATAAACGAATAATTCACATACGAACTTTGGGCAGCAGTTTGGTATTTTTGCTCTAAAATTTCTTGTGTAACCGCATTCGGAACAGTGTTGGGTTGGTCGATAAACGTCGTTACGCCACCGGCGAGTGCCGCTTTGGATTCCGAAGCGATATTGCCTTTGTGCGTGAGTCCGGGTTCACGAAAATGTACTTGGTCATCAATAATTCCGGGTAAAACATGCAAACCAGAAGCATCGATAATTTGTGCATCATCACAAGTAATATCTTGGTCTATTCGTTCGATTTTTTCGGCGGAAATCAATAAATCTGCCTGAAAGCTTTTGCCTTCATTCACTATTGTTCCGTTTTTTATTAGGATTCGTTTCACGAGTTTAAATTTTTATCATTAATTATTTGAGGCGATTGAATAGTTTTTTGAGCCGTAAATCCAATACGCCGAAAACAGCTTCTTTGATGATTCCGCCCGACATTTTGGATTCGCCGTGAATTCTATCTGTAAAGATAATAGGTATTTCGCGAATTTGAAAACGTTTGCAAAAAGCTCTGTATTTCATTTCTATCTGGAATGCATATCCGACAAATTTGATTTCATCTAATGGAATATTTTCCAGAACATTTCTTTTGTAACCGATAAATCCGGCTGTGGTATCGTGGATTTTCATGCCGGTAATCATCTGAACATAAATAGAAGCAAAATAGGAAAGCAAAACCCTATTTAACGGCCAATTGACCACATTCACGCCTTTGACATAACGCGAACCGATTGCGACATCGGCTCCGTCGGCACAAGTTTGGTACAAGCGACTCAAATCATTTGGATTATGAGAAAAATCGGCGTCCATTTCAAAAATATATTCGTAACCGTTTGCCAACGCCCATTTGAA
>DATGOD010000117.1:0-5566 GCA_035306305.1 Flavobacterium sp. | reverse complement strand
GACCATGCTACATCACCTGTAATATCCATATAGTTTGTAGCATTTTCAGCTAAATACTCATAAACAATTTTATCTGTCGCTTTTGGATCTGTACTTACCTGTGCATATGCTGAATTATCAGTACTTTTCCCGATAACTGTTTCGGTTTCGTTGGCTTGTACAATGGTTTCAAACGCTGAATTATTTACGGGTGTCCACGAGTTAGTTGTATCATTCCATCTTTCGAAAGATGCCTGTCCGCCGGTCAGTACAATTCTTGTAACCCCTGCTTGCATAGCATTTTCAGAAATGTACTGGATGTATTCTTCAACAGTAGTATAATTAGATCCTCCACCTGTTACAGTGCTATTAATAAATTCATTGAAGTTGTTTACAACACCTTCTACCGCATCAATTAAAATAGCTCCTGCCGGCACTGCTGTCCAGTTTGCAGGATCCATTTCGCCTCCTGCTAAAACATAAGTTTCCGATAAGTAGTATTGACTGCCTTGGTAAGTTACAATAGTAGTTTGGGATTGCGCAGCACCTACTAAATCTGTCAAGTTAATTGTTACATAATCACCATTACCTCCATTTGCAGTAGCATCCCAATATTGGAATACCCATTCGTCAGGATCCCCTGCTGTTGCAATATTTTTGTAGATTACATTTCCATCTGCTTGTGAAGAAATATGCTGAATGTATTCTTCAACTGTTTGGTAAGTATCTCCATTAACGACAACTTCGCTATTAATAATTTCATTAAAGTTATTAACCACTTCACTGATTATCGTATCAGAAATATCTACAATTACTCCATTACCATTATCATCAATGGTGTATAATGCCCCCTCTGGAATGACTGTTGTTCCAACTGTTAAATCTGTACCGGTTCCATTGTAATATACTCCGTCGTAAGTAAGGTTTGTAATAGCATTTTGTACATCGGTATTGTTTTCAATCAATGTGATTAGATCTTGAGTAAGATTCAGTGTAAATGTACGAGCTGTACCGTTAACAGCAGGTTCTGCTGTATAAACGTATTGAATAACATTGCTTACGTTTGTTGTAGCAATATCTGTAAGTGATTGATTTAATTTCACAATATCTGAAAATACAGTATTCGCCACAGAAACCCAGGTTGTACCGTTCCATGTTTCAAATGACGCCTGACTAGTTCCTGCATCAATAACAATTTTTGTAACACCTTCCTGCATAGCGTTTTCAGAAATGTATTGAATGTACTCTTCTACGGTATTGAATGTTTGTTCATTCGTTGCTCCTTCATTGATAACAATCGTGGTTGTAGTTGTGAAAATTTCTTCTATATTATTGATTACCCCGCCAACGATGTCAATTTTGTACACTCCCGGCTCCGTTCCAAGTGTGGGATCAGTAGTTCCTGTATAACTTTCAGAAACATAATATTGTACATTATCTATCGTAACGATTTTTGTTTTTGATTCAGCTCCTTTTATGATATCAATAATATCGTCTGTAATGTCTTTCTTTACATAGTCTGTTCCGTCAAAGTAAACATACTCAATTGTGGGGGTAGTTCCGGGCGTAAAAACCATCCCTCCTCCTTGAGTGTCACCGGTAACTACAGGATTAACCAAGTTATTTGAAGGAAAAGCTACTTTTAATAAAGCAATAATTTTATCAACATCTCCTTGTAAATCTGTGATATCACTAATTGCTTCTTCTAACTGTGTTTGGTTTACGATGCGCTCCCATTTATTATTAAACCAATAATAAAAACCTGGTGTTACATCACCCGCAGTTGCGGTATTATAAACCAATAAACTTTCAACTTCTGTTCCCTCAACTGGTGCAAAAACAGCAGTTGAAGTTAAAGCGATACGCGGGATCAAAACCCCTTTATTATTTGCAACAATATCCAATTGTGATGAATTTGCAGGAGATGGAGTACCAATACCAACTTGTGCACTTGCGAAATGGAATGAGCCCAAAAGAGCTGCCATAATAGTAATTCTCTTCATATTGATATATTTTTAATTAAAAAATTATTGAATTAAAATTATGAAATCCAAAAAAGAAACATACGCATTAAAAGTTCACATACACGAACTAATACTTCTTATTTACGTATTTTTTTTGCGCATAAATAATATTTATGTATTTTTAAACATTAAAACAACTCCAATAACTATAAAATGTTAAAATAAATGATGATTAAAAACGCAGAATTAAAAGTGAAGAATATTCGTGAGTTAAAGAATTTAACTCAGGAGTATATGGCGAATCAGCTGAACTTATCATTGAGAGCATATTCTAAAATTGAATCAGGAGAGACACAGCTGACTATTAACCGAATTAACGAGATCAGTAATATACTAAATGTTAACCCATTAGAATTATTAGGTTTTGACGAAAAAAATATTTTCAATATCCATAATTCAACAGGAAATAATGGGTACAATCTCATCAATTCCTCTGATAAAATGATTGAGCATTATGAAGAAACTATTGAGTTTTTAAAAGAACAAAATAAGACATTGTTAAGCATTATAGAAAAAATGCGCTCTTAAGCTGAAAAAACATAACATAATGAATCCTGCAAATCTGATATGTAGCTTTGCAGGATGATTTCCCTTTTTATATTTCTTATAAAAGCTATTTTAAAATATAACGTACATTTATAGAAGTAGAAGTGTTTTCTATGCCTTCTAAAGGAATATATTTTATAATACCATCTTTGTTTAACTCGATGATTTTGATTTTTTCTTTTTCAAACCAAGTGATCTGATATTCCAAATCGGCAGGTTTTATTTCCAATGGCGTGCCGCTGCTGCCGCTGCTGATGATGGGCGCTCCATAATATTGATTGTAGTATTCGTATAAATTAAATTCTAAAGGCTCCGTATCTTCCTCTGTTTGTTTCAACGGTAATAATATGTTCGGAGCGACAAACATCTGTGTTTGAGACAAGAGTTCTTTTCGTAAGACCTCTTGATTGGATTGATTCAACTGCTGTTCGATCCATTCTTTATATGTACCTTCAAAACCTTTGGTTTTGGCATGTTCATAAGCTTTTTCGCCATCTGACCCAATGACTGATTCTATCCATTCAGTAAAAGTTCCGTAAAACCCATGTTTCAATGCCATCTCATAAGGAGAATTTCCTCTTGAGGTTTGCAGCGATTGAATCCACTCAGTAACAATAGCCGTAGTTTTATCCCGTTTGGCTACTTCCACATCCACCTGACGCCCCCACAACATCCGCATCCATTCGCGTTCACTTCCTTCAAAACCTTTTTCCACTGCTTGTTCATAAGCAGACTTCCCGCCTTGCGCATCGATCATTTCAATCCATTCGGTAACGGTTCCGTCAAATCCTTCATTTACTGCAATTTCATAATCATTGGACGGCTCGGGAATAATTAACGTACTGGAAGCAGCTATCCTTACTGTTTCTTTCTGAGGTTCTTCTGCTTCGGCTACAATGATTTCTGCAGATACTCCCTCCTCTTCTAAAGTTTCCTCAGAATGTTCAACAACAAAAGGTATCTCTTTGCGTTTTACAATTTCAACGACTTCCATTACATCTAATAAAACCGATGAAGGGTCTTCGCTTGTAATCATCACTTCTTCCGGAACGGGATTTAATTTAGGCAAATTCGCCATTTGTTCTGGCTTTTCTTCTTCAATTTGCACCGTTTGCTTTATTTGAAATTCTTCTGCAATAAGCTCCTCTATTTGAACATCTTCAGATTCAACTTCATTTATCTGTGGTTTTTCCGGTTCAGTGATTGTTACAGACTTTTCATAAAGCTTAGGGCTTTGCTTTTCAACAACTTTTGATAAAGCTCTAAAATCATTTAATGAAACTTTATAAGTGTCCAAAGCTTCTATAGGATAGAGATATACTACATCGTTGACATCCTTGATCTTCAGTGGAGTTTCATTTTCTTTGGGTATGGTAAATAAAGTTTCAAAATCATTATAAGGAACAAAAACATCGCCAGCGTTGATGATTTCATACCATTGATCGTCCACCCACATATAATAACCATTTCGCAAAAAAGGGGTTGCTGTATGTAAATTTATATTGTAACCAAAATCGCTGGTTCCGTTGTCGGTCATTTCCCGGACGTCTTTTATTTCGAGATACGGCACAGCATAACGGGTTTCATTTTGCTGGGCTGCTGCCATACAAGGGATTGCGAAAACAGGTACAATATATTTAAACATAATGAAAAATGCTTTTTTTGATGTTGCAAATGTACATATTTATCAAAAATAAATAACATTCTGCCAACAAGCTTTATCTTTGTATTAACAATCAAATCAAATTACAATGAACGCATCTCCTTTTATTGATACAAATATTAATGGAAAAACAGCTACAATCACATTTTTTCATCCTGCAAGCAATTCATTTCCAAGTACTCAATTAGCTGATTTAACTCAGGCTATTGAACAATTGAATAACCATTCAGAGATTGGAGTTATCATCTTAAAGAGTGCCGGAGACAAAGCATTTTGTGCCGGAGCATCGTTTGACGAACTTTTAAGCATCTCTGATATGGAAGAAGGCAACGCTTTTTTCAGCGGATTTGCCAATGTAATCAACGTAATGCGCACATCAAACAAAATTATTGTAGGACGGATTCAGGGAAAAACTGTAGGCGGCGGTGTGGGATTGGCCGCTGCGTGTGATTATACTTTTGCAGCAACCAATGCTTCTGTCAAACTATCGGAACTTGCCATAGGAATTGGTCCTTTTGTGATTGAGCCTGCTGTGAGCCGTAAAATCGGAAAGCCTGCTTTAGCGGAAATGACTCTGGAAGCAGAAACCTGGAAAAGTGCCGAATGGGCGCACCAAAACAAATTGTTTACTCAATTGTTTGATTCCATTCCGCAAATGGATGAAGCTTTGGAGAAATTTGTAAACCGTTTGAGCAGCTATAATCCCAAAGCATTGTTTGCAATGAAAAAAGTATTGTGGGAAGGCACAGATCACTGGAACGAATTATTAAAAGAACGTGCTGCCATTTCCGGAAAATTAGTATTGTCTGATTTTACTGTAAATGCATTGAATGCTTTTAAGGAAAAGTAAAAAGGTTTGAAAAAAAATAAAGAAGAATATAGCTATAAACAACAAAAAAAGTATCTTTAACTCTCGTAATTAAAATCATTAAGAAATGAAATTAAAGTATCTGTTCACGGCATTGTTTTTTGTAATGATAACAATTGGTGCAAATGCGCAAAGTAAAAATTCCGGTAAAGCGGTTATCAAAACCACGATTTATTGCGATCATTGTAAAGTGTGCGAAACCTGCGGTCTGAATTTCAGAGATAATATGCTGAAAGTAAAAGGTGTGAAAATGTATGAATTGGACGAAGAAAACGAAACAATTACCGTTTATTTCAATCTTAAAAAAACGGATCTCAAAACAATAAAAACAGCCATTTCAAAATTGGGCTTTGATGCAGACGATGTGAAAGCGGATCCCGAAGCCTATGAGAAATTAGATGGTTGCTGTAAACCAGCATAAAGTAAAAGATGTACAAAAAAAGGGAGGCCTGATTAAATCAAGCCTCCTTTTGTATAAGTAAAGAA
>DATGOD010000116.1:0-2849 GCA_035306305.1 Flavobacterium sp. | reverse complement strand
AAACAAGTCCTTTAATTTTTGTTTAAATAAGATTTTATAGTCGTTTAATTTCATAATTGTTATTTTTGTAAAAAACAGAAATGTCATTTGACCAACTTTATATGTTTCGGGCACTGCAATTAGCCAAAACAAGTTTAGCCAGCACTATGCCCAATCCGTCTGTGGGTGCTGTGATTGTGCACAAAGATACAATTATTGGCGAAGGTTACACATCAGCTTTTGGCGGTTCACACGCAGAAGTTAACGCCATAAATTCCGTTAAAGATCAAAACCTATTAACAGAAAGTACTTTGTACGTTACTTTAGAACCTTGCAGTCATTTTGGAAAAACCCCTCCTTGTGCCAACTTAATTGTTGATAAAAAAATCCCGAAAGTGGTCATTGGCTGTGTGGATCCGTTTGCAAAAGTTGCTGGAAAAGGCATTCAAATTTTGAAAGACAACGGCATTGAAGTCATCACAGGTGTTTTGGAAAAAGAATGCCTACAATCACATAAACGTTTTTTTACATTTCATTTGAAAAAACGTCCGTATATTATTTTAAAATGGGCACAATCTGCCGATGGTTTTATCGCTCCGATAGAAAAAGACGAGCATAAGCCGGTTTGGTTATCCAATGCTTATTCACGACAATTGACACATAAATGGCGTAGTGAAGAAATGGCTATTTTGGTTGGAAAACAAACAGTTTTAGATGATAACCCAAGTTTAACCACAAGAGATTGGAAAGGCAAAAATCCTGTCCGGTTGTTTATGGATGCTCAAAATAAAATCGACAATTCGTTTCAGATTTTAAATGATGAAGCACAAACGTACCGGTTTACCAAAATCAAAAAATCGGAAAAAGATGTTGTGATTCCTTTTGAAAATATGGTTCAGGAAATCTGCGATTTTTGTTTTGAACAAAACCTGCAATCTGTTATTATTGAAGGCGGAAGACAAACTTTGCAATCGTTTATTGATGCCGGAATCTGGGACGAAGCCCATGTTTTTAAAACTTCTGTAATCTTAAATAAAGGAATTTCTGCTCCGAAACTAATGGATTTTCAAAAGAAAAAATCGGTTTTGATAGCAAATGATTGTTTGTGTTTTTATTATTTAACCACAGATTACACAAATTAACACGGATTTATTTGTGAAAGCATATACAATTCGTGGCAAAAAATATTAACTAAACAATGGAAGATACTTATAAAACGATAGAACAACCAACAGATTACACAAATTAACACAGATTTATTTGTGAAAGCATATATAATTTTGTGACAAAAAATGTTAATTAAACAATGGAAGATACTTATAAAACCATAACACAGCCAAGCGAAGAAGTTTTATTTAAAGAAAAAAACAGCAAATTTTTCGGTTATGCTTTTCCCGTTCAATCTGAAGAAGAGGTAAAAACTATTTTAGAACAAATAAAAAAACAGCATTATTCGGCACGTCATTGGTGTTATGCCTATCAAATTGGTACAAAGACAAAAACTTATCGTGCCAACGACGACGGCGAACCTAATAACAGTGCGGGAATGCCTATCTACGGACAAATTCAGTCGTTTGATGTAACCAATATTTTGGTCGTAGTGGTACGTTATTTTGGTGGTGTGAAATTAGGCGTTGGCGGATTGGTTACAGCTTATAAAACAGCCGCACAAATGGCATTGGAACAAGCCGATATCATCGAAAAAACTATTGATGTATATTTTCTTATTCACTTTGATTACAAGAATATGAACAAAGTGATGCGTGTCATCAAAGAAAAAAATATCCATATTGTTAATCAAAAACTTGAACTCGACTGCCTGATTGAAATTTCTTGCCGACTGACACAAAAAGAAGAAATTTTCAATGCGTTTGACCAGCTTTTTGAGGTTTCCATCAAGGAAAAAGAAGATTAATCTTCATAATCAAAATGTAATAACTGCTGTTCCATCAATTCTTTAAATTCAGGACTGTCTATTTTAGTATTTGCATTAATAAAAGGAACCATTTGCAAGGCAAAATACGGTGCTTTGTCTTTAGGAAGCTTATAATTTTCAAACAGATAATCTTCCGGATAAACCTCTAAAAAACGTATGGCAGACACCAGTTCTTTTTCCATTTCCAATACCTTTTTATTCAACTTTGCCCTGCCGGTAATTTTATTGATTAAACCATCGAGCTTGACATTTGCCTCAATAGCATCAGAATCTGTAAGCTGATTATCCTTCATTACCGCACGTTCTGCCCGGGTATAACGCTCTCCTTTCATTCCCAGCATGGCATTGAGATCGGTATATTCGATTTCCAGTTCATCCAAAACCTCTGAACCCGTAATCACAAGATTCAAACTTTTTCTATCGATGATATTTTGAGAAATTTCAATGTGCTCTATCAATTCGTTATTAACAAAGAAAGACAATACGTCATTGAGTTTTACATCAATGTTTCTATATTCATTTTGTCCAATCTTAATCACAGCTTCTTCATTTTTTTGAAACGAAATCTGAGATTCTTTATCAGACTGATGCAAGCGCACTTTTAAAACTACCGGATTTTGTGCCCACAACAAACCGGAGAATAATATAAAGGCAAAAAGAAAAAACGTTTTCATAGTTCAATTTTATACTAAATTTCGCTTTTTCTTTTCAAATCTCAAAACATTAGACATCCTTTAACATATATTATGGATGAATCAACTGCTCTAAAAACTCCGGAACCTGAGTCGGACGCTTGGTTTTCATATCCACAAAAACCAAAACAGCATGTGCGGTTGTTAACAACTCTGCCTGGGCATTGAGAATTTCATAATCAAATTCGATCTTGGCTCCGCCTAAATATTTCAGCCGGGTAACAATGGTCAGCTCTTCATCA
>DATGOD010000115.1:0-37193 GCA_035306305.1 Flavobacterium sp. | reverse complement strand
CAGTCCGAATGGCGAAGGCTGGGACGGAACGTTCAACGGACGTGATTTACCATCATCAGATTACTGGTTCCGCGTAGAATACATCGAACCAAACACAGGATTACACAAAGAATTTAGAGGACATTTTACCTTGAAGAGATAGTCCGCGCCAATAATAGCCAACAAAAGAAAAGCTGCTCATCGTGAGCAGCTTTTCTTGTTTTAAATAAAAATGGATTTAATTGTTAGATATATACAATCTCATCCTCGTCATTATTTTTATCCAGAAAACTTTGCTCTGCCATCCAGTCGTCGCTGTAAATTTTATTCATGTATCTGGAACCGTGATCGGGGAAGATAATAACAACTTTACTATTTTGGTCAAACTTTCCGGCTTCGGCATACTGACGAACGGCTTGTAAAGCAGCACCAGATGTATAACCGACAAATAAACCTTCTGTTTGGGCAATTTCTCTTGCTGTTAAAGCCGCATCTTTATCGCTGACTTTGATAAATTCATCAATCACGTTGAAATCGGTAGCCGTTGGGATAAGGTTTTTGCCCATACCTTCTATTTTGTAAGGGAAAATTTCATTCTCGTCAAACTCACGGGTTTCGTGATATTTTTTTAATACAGAGCCATAAGCATCTACACCCAAAATCTGTATATCAGGATTTTGTTCTTTTAAATATTTTCCTGTTCCGGAAATGGTTCCGCCGGTTCCGGAGCAAGCTATCAAATGGGTGATTTCGCCATGTGTTTGTTTCCAAATTTCCGGTCCGGTACTTTTGTAATGTGCTTCGATATTGAGTTCGTTGAAATATTGATTGATATAAACCGAATTGGGCGTTTCTTGATGTAATCTTTCTGCAACTTTGTAATATGATTTTGGATCGTCGGCAGCTACATTAGCCGGACAAACATACACTTTTGCACCCATGGTTTTGAGCATGTCAATTTTGTCTTTGGATGATTTGGATGACACAGCCAAAATACATTGATAACCTTTTAAAATGCTGACCATAGCAATGCTAAAACCAGTATTGCCCGAAGTAGTTTCTACAATCACACTTCCAGGTTTTAAAATACCGCGTTCTTCAGCAGTTTCTATGATGTGCTTGGCGATTCGGTCTTTGGCAGAATGTCCGGGGTTGAATGCTTCAACTTTAGCGTAAAAATTTCCAGGTAGGTCTTGAACAGTTTTGTTTAATTGAATGATTGGTGTATTTCCTATTAATTCGATTAATTTTGATGAGTCAAAAGACATATAAATACATTTTTATTCGGACTTCGTTACAAAGCCCGAAGTTGATTAATATAGCAAATTTACTATTTATTATTCCTTAATTCCTTCTAAATCTAATAAAAATGTGAATTCTTTGGCGAGTTCTTTCAAAGATTCAAATCTTCCGGAAGCACCGCCATGTCCGGCATCCATATTGGTATCTAAGAATAACTGATTTTTGTTGGTTCGCAACGCTCGGATTTTGGCAATCCATTTGGCGGGTTCCCAATATTGTACTTGCGAATCGTGAAAACCAGTAGAAATATACAAATTCGGATAATCCTGAGCAGTAACATTATCATACGGAGAATAGGATTTCATGTAATCGTAATACACTTTCTCATTCGGATTTCCCCATTCGTCATATTCGCCTGTGGTGAGTGGAATCGAATCGTCAAGCATTGTGGTTACCACATCTACAAAAGGTACTTGAGCAATCACGCCGTTATACAATTCCGGTGCCATGTTGATGACTGCTCCCATCAATAATCCACCTGCAGAACCTCCTTCGGCGTACAAATGTTTGGTAGAAGTATATTTTTCATTAATTAAAAATCGAGAACAATCATTAAAATCGGTAAATGTATTTTTCTTTTTGAGCAATTTACCGTTTTCATACCAATCTCTGCCCAATTCTTCTCCACCTCTGATGTGTGCAATCGCATAGATAAATCCTCGGTCGAGTAAACTCAATCGTGTGGTGGAAAAATAAGGATCCATTGAAGCTCCGTATGAGCCATAAGCGTAGAGCAACAGCGGATTATTTCCGTTTAACTCGATACCTTTTTTATATACCACCGAAATCGGGATTTTGGTGCCGTCTTGAGCAGTTGCCCATAGACGAACTTCTTCATAATCCTCTTTGTTATAGCCTCCCAATACTTCTTGCTCTTTCAACACTGTTTGCTTTTTCGTTTGCATATTTATTTCCATAACCGATGCGGGTGTTGCCATCGATTGAAAAGCAAATCTCAGTTGATTGGTGTCAAAATCAACGTTGGTAGTGGTGTATGCTGTGTAGGTCTCGTTCGGGAAAGGTAGGTAGTAAGCTTCGTCCGGATTATCCCAAGGTTGAATATTGATTTGTGTAAGTCCGTTGCTACGTTCTGAAATAACCAGATAGTTTTTGAAAATATCGATGCCTTCGAGCAATACGTCTTTGCGATGCGGAATCACCTCTTGCCAATATTCTTTATTGGTTTGCTCTTCATTGGTTTTCATTAGTTTGAAATTCGTCGCACCGTCTTTGTTGGTCATGACATAAAACGAATCATCAAAGTGAGAAATACTGTATTCTAAACCTCTTTCTCGAGCTTGGAAAATTTTAAAATCACCATTAGGTTTGTCGGCAGGGAGAATTTGGTATTCAGTGGTCATGGTGCTATGCGAACCAATAATAATATACTTTTTTGATTTAGACCGATACACATAGGTGGTAAATGTTTCGTCTTTTTCGTGGAAAACAACTTGATCGCTACTGGCATCAGTTCCTTTAATATGTTTGAAAATCTTTTCAGGGCGAAGTGTTGCCGCATCTTGTCGGCTATAAAAAAGCGTTTGATTATCAGCAGCCCAAGTCGAACCTCCGGTGGTTTTCTCAATTTTATCAGGCAATATTTCTCCGGTTTCCAGATTTTTAATTTGAATAACATATTCTCTTCTCGAAACCGTATCTACGGCAAAAGCTGCCCATTTGTTATCATCACTGATGTTGATTCCTTTCAGATTGAAATACGATTGACCTTTTGCCATTTCGTTACAATCGAACAAAATTTCTTCGTCGGCATCCAAAGAACCTTTTTTTCGGGTATAAATCGGGTAATCTTTGTTTTTTTCGTAGCGAGTGATATAGTAATAACCGTTGTAGAAATAAGGTACAGAGCTGTCATCTTCCTTGATTCGGGCTTTCATTTCCTCGAAAAGACTTTCCTGAAACTCTTTGGTATGCGCAGTCGATTTTTGGTAATATTCATTTTCAGCATTGAGGTAAGCCACCACATCAGGGTTTTCTCTTTCGTTCATCCAATAGTAATCGTCAATGCGGATGTCGCCGTGTTTGACTAATTGATGTGGTTTTTTCTCAGCGATAGGTTCGGTTATATTGTCTATATTCATTGCGTTATCGTTTTTACAATTTGAGAATGCAAAAATACAGCAAATTGGCCACAGTGTATGTTTGATAGTCATGATTTAAAATTTAGGTTGATTATTCCTGTAAAATTGATATTTTTGTAAAGATAAACAAAAACACAAAATACATGTTTGGAGATGTAATGGGAATGATGAGTAAAATCAAAGAAGCCCAACAAAAAGTAGAAGAAACTAAAAAAAGATTAGATACCGTTTTGGTAGATGAAAAATCAACCGATGGACTGTTGCAAGTAACTTTAACCGCCAACAGAAATATCCGAAGTATTCAAATTGACGAAGAATTGTTGCAAGACAAAGACCAATTAGAAGATTATCTGATTATGATTTTGAACAAAGCTTTGCAAAGAGCAGGCGACATCAACGAAGCCGAATTGGCAGCAGCTGCTAAAGACGGAATGCCGAATATTCCGGGAATGGATATGTTTAAATAATCAGTAGGATGAAGAAAATATTACTTTTGGCAGGATTAGCTGTCGCTTTTGTTTCTTGTCAGCAAGAAAAATTTGACGGATTGGATTTGTCTGGCGAAATTAAAGGTTTGAAACAAGGAACACTGTATTTAAAAACTGCTAAAGATTCGCAAATTGTGATTTTGGACAGCATGGTTTTTAAAGGACAATCTGCCTATCATTTTCAAGTTCCGATGGAAGAACCTACGGTGGTATATCTTACTTTAGACAGAGGCGTGAGTGCTTCACAAGACAATTTTATTACTGTTTTTGCCGAACCTGGCGAGATGACAGTAAACAGCACACTCGACCAATTTTATGCCGATACCAAAGTGGAAGGTTCTGAAAATCATCAGCTTTATGCCGAATATTTAGAAAAGAAAAAAATATATACCGACAGACAATTAGATACGCATCGAGCAAAAGTTTTAACACCGCTCGACAATGTGGCTAAACAAGATAGTTTGGATAAAGTGATTAATAAATATGTGCGTCGGATTCATTCCAATGCCATACAGTTTTCGCTATCTCATGCCGATAAAGAAATAGCTCCTTATATTGCTTTGACAGAGGTTATGCCAATCAGCGGGCAGTATTTAGATACGATTTATAACAAGCTGACTCCGCAGATTAAAGAAAGTCAATACGGACTTATTTTGAAGGAATATTTAGCTGAAAATGAATAATATGCAGTTGTCGGTTGTTATCCTGAATTACAATGTACGATTTTTTCTGGAACAATGTCTTTTGAGTGTTCAAGATGCACTAAAAGGTATTGATTCGGAGATTATTGTCGTAGATAACGATTCCAAAGACGACAGTTGCCAGATGGTCAAACAGCTTTTTCCGGATGTGATTCTTATCGAAAACAAAGAAAATACCGGTTTTCCGAAAGGAAATAATATCGGTGTGGCTCGGGCAAAAGGCAAATATTTATGTATTCTGAATCCGGATACGGTAGTTGCAGAAGACACTTTCTCTGCATTATTAGATTTTGCCCAAACCAAAGAAAAACTCGGAATTGTAGGTTGTAAACTCATCGACGGAACCGGAAACTTTTTGCCTGAAAGCAAAAGAAATGTACCAACGCCCAAGATTTCTTTATTGAAAATGCTTGGAAAATCAAACAGATATTATGCCAATCATTTGTCTGAAAATCAAATTGGTAAAGCTAGTGTTTTTGCAGGGGCTTTTATGTTTGTGGAAAAACAAAAGTATCTCGAATTACATGGTTTTGACGAAGATTTTTTTATGTACGGCGAAGATATTGACTTGTCTTACCGATTTGAAAAAAGCGGCTATGAAAACCATTATTTTGGAGAAACTGCGATAATTCATTACAAAGGCGAAAGCACAAACAAAGACAAAGTGTATTTGCAACGCTTTTATGGAGCGATGAAAATATTTTATAAGAAACATTTTACCACCAATTTTCTATTTGATTTGCTCACCGATTGTGGCATAAAACTTTTTTCTGTTTTGGGGTATTTTAAAAATAAACCCCAAGAAAAATTGCTACCTGAATATTATATTTTTGTTTCCAAAGACAAAAAATTCGGACAACATTTAAGCGAAAAATTACAGCAAAAAATAGATTTGATAAGTGATTTTAATGACTATGATTTCAGTCAATTATACGAAAAAAAAGTAGAAGTAATATTAGATAATTCGTTGATAACCAATAGAGATATTGTCGGATTTATGCAAGAATATAAAAACCAAAATTTTACCTTTAAAATCCGTCCGAGAAATACCCATTTCATCATCGGGAGTGCTCACAAAAATGGCAAAGGCGAAATAACTCTGATATGAAATAGATAGAAGACTTTAAAAAGTCAAATTAAAATCGTATTTTCGCAATCTGTAAAATAGTACAAAATTTATGGCAAGATTTGAACTCAAATTACCCAAAATGGGAGAAAGTGTAGCCGAAGCTACCATTACCAACTGGGTAAAAAACGTTGGAGATACAGTAGAACAAGACGAAACTGTAGTTGAAATTGCAACCGACAAAGTTGATAGCGAGGTTCCTTCCGAAGTGTCCGGAAAAATAGTTGAAATTCTTTTTCAAACAGATGATGTGGTACAAGTAGGGCAAACTATTGCTATTATTGAAACAGAAGGTGGTGAAGAAACCAGTGCGCCGACAGCAGAGCCAGCTCCGGCGGTTGTAGAAGCGGTGGAAAAAACAGTGGAAACAGCTAAAGAAACCACTCAGGTAAACTTTGCTGATTCAGACAAATTTTTCTCTCCTTTGGTGAAAAATATTGCCAAAGAAGAAGGGATTTCTTTACAAGAATTAGAATCCATACAAGGTACCGGAAAAGATAACCGAGTAACCAAAAATGATATTTTGGCTTATGTAGCCAACAGAGGTAACGCACAACCTGTTGCTCCGGCGACACAGCCAAAAGCTGCTGTTAGTCAGCCTGCAACAGCTACAAAAGCTGCTCCGGTTTCTGTGAACGGACAAGACGAAATCGTAGAGATGGATCGTATGCGTAAGATGATTTCGCACCACATGATGCAATCGATAGAAACATCGGCACACGTTCAGTCGTTTATCGAAGTGGATGTAACCAATATCGTGAATTGGAGAAATAAAGTGAAAAATGCGTTTGAGAAACGCGAAGGCGAAAAATTGACGTTTACACCGATATTTATGGAAGCCGTTGCCAAAGCATTACGCGATTTTCCGATGATGAATATCTCTGTAGATGGCGATTATATCATCAAAAAGAAAAATATCAATTTAGGAATGGCAGCTGCTTTGCCAAGCGGAAACTTGATTGTTCCTGTGATTAAAAACGCAGACCAATTGAATTTGGTTGGATTGGCAAAAGCCGTAAACGATTTGGCAAACCGTGCAAGAAACGGAAAACTAAAACCAGACGATACACAAGGTGGAACATACACAGTAACGAATGTAGGAACTTTTGGTTCGGTATTCGGTACGCCGATTATCAACCAACCACAAGTAGGTATTTTGGCTTTGGGAGCTATCCGAAAAGTGCCGGCAGTTATCGAAACGCCAGAAGGAGATTTTATCGGAATCCGTCAGAAAATGTTCTTGTCGCATTCGTATGACCACAGAGTAGTGGACGGTGCACTCGGAGGACAATTTGTACAAAGAGTGGCTCAATATTTAGAATCTTTTGACGTGAACAGAGACGTTTAAAATCAAAAAGATAAATGATAATAAACCTGCAGAGTTTTTGACTTTGCAGGTTTTTTTTAATAAATTATAGAAAGACTACAAAATCAATCGAACCCGTTCTCCGTTTGCGGTAATAATATCCAATCGAATACGCTCGGCAGAGTGATTAAGCAATTTGTTAGCAGAATCAATATCCAGAACTTTTTTACCGTTAATTCCAATCACAATCGCCTCTTTCAGCTCGTTGGCATAAGGTTTAAATCTCGGGTTGGTAATATTATCGATTTTAATTCCGTAATCAATCTGGTATTTGGTCTTTTCGCTATCAGAAAGATTTTCGAGTTCAAAACCTTTATAGTCGATATTCATCAACTCTTTGTTTGTCAGTGTGATATTGAATGATTTAGCTTTTCCGTTTCGGTCAATCATCACAGCCACTTTGTCATTCGGACGTTTGGTAGAAATTATTGCATTCAAATCAGCAAAAGAGCGAATCGGTTTATCGTCAATTTGTGTAATCACATCGCCTTCGGCAACGCCCGCTTTTTCGGCTCCGGTATTTTTGCTTACATCATTTACATAAAAACCTTTTGAGGTCTTTAGGTTTAATTTATCAGAAATTTGGCTGTTGATTTCAAAACCTTGTACACCTAAAATTCCTTGCTGAACTTTACCAAATTCCATCAAATCCTCCACAATTTTCCGGGCGATATTCGACGGAACGGCAAACGAATAGCCGACATACGAACCAGTATTTGACGAAATCATGGTGTTGATACCAATTAGTTCGCCGTTGGTGTTTACCAATGCACCGCCCGAATTTCCAGGATTGACAGCCGCATCAGTTTGTATAAACGATTGTATGCCCGAAGTAGATAAATTTCGAGCTTTGGCAGAAACAATTCCGGCAGTAACTGTCGAATTCAGATTATACGGATTTCCGATAGCCAAAACCCATTCGCCCACTTTGATGTCGTCTGAATCAGCAAAAACGGCATAAGGAAGTTTTTCGTCCGTATCAATTTTCAGCAAAGCAATATCCATTTTTTCATCTGTCCCGATTAATTTGGCGGGAAAAGTACGATTGTCGTTCATAGTAATGTCCAGCTCACTCGCTCCTTGCACCACGTGATTGTTGGTTACAATATATCCATCTTCAGAAATAATCACACCCGAACCTGTGCCAATTTGCTGACGAGGTTGCGTGTGTTGATAGCCATAGAAAAACTCCATAATCGGGTTTCGTGTGTTACGATAACTGACATTTTTTACGTGTACAACGGTGTTAATCGCTTTTTCGGCGCCTTGCGTAAAATCAGGAGCATTGGCAGCATTATAACTCACCTGATGTAAGGGAGCGGAAGTAGTTGTTAATCCGGTTTTAGTCGCCGATGAATCCGTTAAATCGCTTTCAAAAGCAAGTTTGTAGGCTCCCAAGGTTATCGCACCACTCAATAATGATGTGATAAAAATAGCAGATATACTCTTCATACTTTTTATGTTTTTAAATTTAACCATAAAATTACTATATACTGTTTTTTTTGTCAAAATGATTAACTATCCATTAACCGTGTTTAACTCTCCTTTAATAGTTGTAAATTTGTCGAATAAAAGTTAGATAGTTAATATTGCTGTCATAATAAAGAACGAAAAATATAAACAAATTTATGCAAACAATTCCATTTAAAAAGTACCAAGGTACAGGCAACGATTTTGTGATGATTGATAACCGTAGCGGATTTTTTCCAAAACAAAATACCGATTTGGTCGCTGCGATGTGTCACCGAAGAAAAGGAATTGGAGCAGATGGATTAATATTGTTGGAAAACGATGCTCAACACGATTTTGCTATGGTGTATTACAACGCCGATGGCAACGAAAGTACGATGTGCGGAAATGGCGGAAGATGTATTGTGGCTTTTGCCAAAGAATTGGGTATTATCCAGACCGAATGTACTTTCACGGCTATTGATGGTTTACATCAAGCTACGATTTTGCCAGATAATAGAGTCAGTTTGCAAATGGTTGATGTGGAAAATGTAGCACCGAGTTTGGACGGAACTTTTCTCCATACAGGTTCGCCGCATCATGTGGAATGGGTAACAGGGTTGGAAAAAATGAATGTTTTTGAACAAGGAAAATCAATCCGAAATCACGATAATTATGCACCAGGCGGAACGAATGTGAATTTTGTAGAAACTTTGGACGATAACGCATATCAAATTCGCACGTTTGAACGTGGTGTAGAAGACGAAACACTTTCTTGCGGAACGGGAGCAACGGCGGTGGCGATTGCTGCACATCATTTAGGAAAAACCACAAGCGAAAAAATCAAAATCAAAGTGATGGGTGGTGAGTTGGAAGTGCATTTTCAATACAACGGAAAAACGTATAAAAACGTGTTTTTAATCGGGCCGGCAGAAAAATCATTTGAAGGAATCTATTAGAATGAAACAGTTAGAAACAGAAAAAATATACCTCAGAGCTTTAGAACCCGAAGATTTGGATTATATCTATTTGATTGAAAATGATGTGCAAATCTGGGAAGTTAGTCACACGCAAACGCCATACAGCCGATATTTAATCAAGCAATATCTCGAAAATGCACATCAGGATATTTACGAAGCCAAACAGTTGAGAATGGTTATTGTGGATAAATCTAATAATCAAGCAGTTGGATTGATTGATTTGTTTGATTTTGACCCCAAAAACGAAAGAGTAGGTATGGGAATTCTGATTTCAGACCAATCAAACCGACAAAAAGGATTTGCTTCTGATGCGGTCGAATTGGTAATTGCCTTTGTTTTTGAAAAGCTGCATTGTCATCAAATATTTGTTAATATTGATACAGAAAACGAAGCGAGTACAAGACTTTTTACTAAATTTGGCTTCGACCTAATCGGCGTTAAAAAACAATGGAATCGGTTTAGTTCACATCGAAAAGACGAAGCTTTATATCAATTGATAAAATTATGAAAATCAAGAAAATAGTATTTTATATAGCGGTAATTCTAATGTTTGTTTTATTAGGATTTGGCTATGTTTGGTATCGCAAAACATTTTTGCCCAACACGCGTTTCGATACCGAGGAAACTTATGTGTATATTCCGACAAATAGTAATTACAATGAAGTCAAATTAATCTTGACCGCTTATGTTGATGATATAGATTCTTTTGATAATCTTGCTAGTCAAATGGGATATGCTAACGAAATCTTTCCAGGTAGATTTTTACTTCAGAAAGATATGAGTAACTTTCAGATATATAAAGCTTTGCGTAAAAATATTCCGATTCGATTAGTGATTAATAATCAAGAAAATTTACAACAATTTGCAGATTATCTCAGCCAAGAACTTGAACCTGACACAACTGATTTTATCAACGCATTTACCCACCAAGAATTTTTGGATGAATATGGTTTTACCACAGAAAATGTGTTTACCGGATTCATGCCCAATACTTACGAATTTTATTGGAATACGACCGCCATTGAAGTTCGAAATAAAATAGTGAGAGAATACAGTAAATTCTGGAACGAAGAGCGATTGCAACAGGCTAAAAAAATAGGATTGAGTCCGCAAGAAATAATGATTTTAGCTTCTGTCGTTCAAAAAGAATCAGCCAAAGTTGATGAACGTCCGAAGGTTGCAGGTGTGTATCTCAACCGATTAGAAAAAGGAATGCTTTTGCAAGCAGACCCAACGGTTATCTATGCTAAAAAATTGGTTACCAATGATTTTGATCAAATCATAAAAAGGGTTTATTACAAAGATTTAACTATCGATTCACCTTATAATACTTATAAAAATTTCGGATTACCACCCGGTCCGATTACGATGCCCGACGTGAGTTCAATCAACGCAGTTTTGAATCCAGAGCAACATGATTATATCTATTTTTGTGCCGACCCAGACCAGCCAGGCTACCACGCTTTTGCCAAAACACCACAAGAACACAGCAGAAATAAAGCTAAATATGTAGCTTGGTTAGAAGCAAATAATATAGAATAAACACCCTTTAAGGTCTGTTAAATACTCGGTTTGATGAATAAATATAGACCCAGGAGTAACATTTTACCAAATGATTAATAATATAAAAATAACATTAAGAAAACATTAAGAAAACATTAAGAAAATACTCTCCATAAAAATAATTGTTATATTTGTCGGATAACATTAAACCCTTAACAGTGAAAAAATTAGTATTCTTGTTGTTCGTAACGATGACAACATTGGCGTCTGCACAGAAAATGAAAGTAACCTTGGGCGATTTCAAATTTCTGAAAGGCGAAACAGAATTGAACCTTGTAATGGATTATTCCAATACGAAATTTTACAAGGAAAACATGGACGAAGCCGCTTATATCAAAAAAAGAGAAAAAGATATTTTGGATTCAGACAAGGATCAAGCAGAAGTAGAAAGATGGAAAACTGATTGGGAACATTCTAAAAAAGTAACATTTGTAGATAAGTTTTTGGCGTCAATAAACAAAAATTATTCTATCAATACAACCGAGAACAATACCGATGCCAAATACACTTTGATTGTAGAAACCGTTTGGATTTATCCAGGCTGGTTTGGTGGCGTGATGTCGCAACCATCGAAAGTGAGCACGGTTTTGAAATTTGTAGAAACCGCTAATCCGGATGTGGTGTTGTTAGAAATCAGCAGCAAAAATGCACCCGGAAGTAATTACATCGGTGTGCCAAACAACAACGACAGAATTGCAGAAGGATATGCAAAAACCGCTAAATCGTTGGCAAAAATGCTGAGAAAAAAAGTGAAATAAAACAACGAAAACAGAACAAAACCTTCCAAATTTTCAAATCTGGAAGGTTTTTTCTTTAGTAAAATTGACATTTATTCTTTTTCCATGTTCAGCATGTGAGCCATATTCTTGATGATATTTTTGTGTTTTGATACAAACGGATTCGATTTGTCCCAAACATATCCCGCCAAAACCGAGCATATTTTTCGTTTCACATCCGGATTTTCAGGCTGATGAAAAAACAAAGTTTGCAAATTTCCTGTGTACCATTCTTCTACATAAGTCCGGAAAGTAGCGATACCTTCTTTCATATAATCGCTAAATTCTGTTTCCCAATTTACATTTTCGCCATTGATTTCGTGCAAAGCCAATTTAGCTGCCAACATTCCTGATTCGGTCGCAAAAGCCACGCCTGATGAGAAAATTGGGTCTAAAAATTCGGTGCTGTTTCCAGTCAAAGCAAATCCGTCGCCATACATTTTTTTGACAGCTCTCGAATAATTTTGCAATTTTATTGGTTCAAACAAAAAATCAGTATCTCCAAATCTTTTTTTGGCATGATTAGACATCGAAATGGCTTTTTTCAATGCTTCGGTAGTTGATGTAGAAGAAAGCGAGTCGATAAAATCAGTTGGGCCAACAATCCCTACGCTGGTATTTCCGTTTGAAAACTGAATGAGCCATAACCATATTTCCGTTTCGATAATATCAAAAGAAATAATATCGTTTTCAGGACGATTACTATCTTTGATATGGGTGAAAATAGCCGAATGTGGAGCCAAACCCGAAGGATAATCTAAATCTAACAAACGAGGGAGAACCCTTCCGTAACCGCTCGAATCGATAACAAATTTGGCATGAATTTTTTTGAGATTACCGTCTTTGTCTTTTACTGTTGTGATAGAATTTTTGCCATCAAATGTAATATCAATTACTTCTGCCTCAAACTCCAAATCAATGCCTTTGCGGATAACTTCTTGAGCCATAGTATTGTCGAAGTCTGCTCTCGGAACCTGCCATGTCCACGTCCAACCCTCGGTATAATTCTGACTAAAGTCAAAATCGCAAATCTCTTCGCCTCTGATGAATCGTGCGCCAGGTTTTTTTTCAAAATTCATTTTGTCTAAAGCATCAAACAAACCGGCTTCATGAAAATGATCCATGGCTCTCGGAATCAGGCTTTCACCAACAACTAGGCGAGGAAATTTTGTTTTTTCGACCACCTTTACTTTCGCTCCGTTATTGTGGAGGTAAGATGAAGAAACACAACCAGATGGACCTGCTCCGATAACTAAAACATCAACAAACTCATTCATTGCCACATAATATATTTTATATTTGTACTCAAAAGTAAGTATATTTACCGAAATAAAACACGTTTGATTTTAAAAACTACTTAAGATAGCCAATGAAAGTTTTAAATAATTATTTAACCATAGCCGATGTTGAATCTGTGATTTTCAATAATCAAGAGGTTTCAATCGGCGATACTGTTTTTGAAAGAGTGGAGGAAAGTTTTACATTTTTAAAAAACTTTTCATCCGACAAAATCATATACGGCGTAAATACTGGCTTTGGTCCAATGGCTCAATATAAGATTGAAAAGGAGCAGCAAACACAATTGCAGTACAATCTTATCAGAAGTCATGCTTCGGGCACGGGGCAACCACTTTCTGAAAGACAGGCGAAAGCAGCTATTTTAGCACGTATGAATTCTCTTTCACTGGGGTGTTCAGGCGTACATCCGTCTGTTATCGACCTGATGAAAGAGCTGATAAATAAAAACATTACCCCGCTTATATTTTCGCATGGCGGAGTAGGAGCGAGTGGCGACTTGGTTCAGTTAGCTCATTTGGCTTTGGTGTTGATTGGAGAAGGAGAAGTGTTTTATAAAGGCGAAAGAAAATCGACCAAAGAAGTTTTTGATAAAGAGAATATCACTCCAATGCAAATCCATTTGCGAGAAGGGCTGTCTATCATGAACGGAACTTCTGTAATGACAGGCATCGGTGTTATTAATGTAATCAACACTAAAAAATTGATTGATTGGAGTTTGAAGATTTCGTGTGTGATTAACGAAATTGTTCAGGCTTATGACGACCATTTTTCGGAAGAATTAAATGTGGTGAAATTGCACGAAGGACAACGACAAGTTGCACAGAAAATGCGCGAACACCTCAGTGATAGTCAACTTATCAGAAAAAGAGATGAACATCTGTATAAAGGCGAAAATCAAGAAAAAGTTTTTAAAGACAAAGTACAAGAGTATTATTCCATTCGTTGTGTTCCACAAATATTGGGAGCTATTTTAGAAACACTTGACGGTGTTGAACGCGTTTTAGAAAATGAACTCAATTCTGCCAATGACAACCCGATTGTGGATTTAGCAACTCAACAAGTTTATCATGGCGGTAATTTTCATGGTGATTACGTTTCGCTCGAAATGGACAAGCTGAAAATTGTTGTAACCAAATTGACGATGCTCGCAGAGCGACAACTCAACTATTTACTGAACGCTAAAATCAATGAAATATTTCCACCTTTTGTAAATTTGGGTACATTAGGATTTAATTTCGGTATGCAAGGAGCACAATTCACTGCCACATCAACAACAGCCGAAAATCAAGTGCTATCCAATCCGATGTATGTGCATAGTATTCCGAATAATAACGACAATCAAGATATTGTGAGTATGGGAACCAATAGTGCTTTGATCGCCGATAAAGTAATCGAAAATGCGTTTGAAGTATTGAGTGTGCATCTCATCACAGTGATACAAGCAATTGAATATTTAAAATGTCAAGATAAAGTATCGTCAAAAACCTTGAAAATCTATCAAGAAATCAGAAATATTGTTCCGGTTTTCGAAGAAGATGAAGTACTGTATCCGTACATACAAAAAGTGAAAGATTACTTAAAAGACAACTAAACAAATACTATGAAATACGCTATTGTTACAGGAGGTTCTCGCGGTATTGGCAGTGCTATTTGCAAAAAATTGGCCACAGATACCGATTACCATATTCTGATAAATTACCAAGCAAATAAAACAGCGGCATTGGCTACTTTGGACGAGGTACAAAAAGCAGGCGGACAAGGAGAAATTATTCAGTTTGATGTGTCTGATTATCAACAAACCACTGAAGTTTTGACGCAATGGCAAGAAAATCATCCAGATGCAATAGTAGAAGTGATTATCAACAATGCCGGAATCACCAAAGACGGTCTTTTCATGTGGATGCCTCAACAAGATTGGAACGATGTTATCAACACCAGTTTGAATGGCTTTTTTAATGTTACCAATTTTTTTATTCAAAAATTGCTTCGCAATAAATACGGACGAATTATTAATATGGTTTCGGTTTCGGGCGTAAAAGGAACTCCCGGACAAACCAATTATTCTGCGGCAAAAGGAGCATTGGTCGGAGCAACAAAAGCATTGGCACAAGAAGTCGCCAAACGCAATATTACTGTTAATGCAGTTGCACCCGGATTTATAAAAACAGATATGACCAATGATTTAGACGAAAGCGAATTGATTAAACTTGTGCCTGCCAATCGCTTTGGTGAAGCAGAAGAAGTGGCCGATTTGGTCAGCTTTTTAGTCTCGAAAAAAGCAGGGTACATCACCGGAGAAGTCATAAATATTAATGGAGGAATTTATTCTTAATGGGCAAATAACATAATTATTTTGTAAATTGTAGAACTTTATTAACTCAAATAACAACAATACAACACTACACCAAAACTATGAACAGAAGAGTTGTTATAACAGGAATGGGAATTTATTCGTGTATTGGTACTTCGCTCGAAGAGGTAACCCAATCATTGTATGTGGGAAAGTCTGGAATCGTCTTTGATGAAGAAAGAAAAGCATTTGGTTTTCGTTCGGCACTCACTGGTCAGGTGCCCAAACCCGATTTGAAACCATTTCTGAATCGACGCCAAAGGGTAAGCATTGGCGAAGAAACCGAATATGCTTATATGGCAACGACCCAAGCCTTGCAACAAGCCAAAATTGAAGATACTTTTTTTGATTACAACGAAGTTGGAATTTTATATGGCAATGACAGCGTTTCCAAAGCAGTAATTGAAGCTACCGATATTGTTCGCGAAAAAAAAGACACCACACTTATTGGTTCTGGAGCTATTTTCAAATCAATGAACTCTACTGTAACCATGAATTTATCCACCATTTTTAGATTAAAAGGAGTTAATATGACCATTAGTGCGGCTTGTGCCAGTGGATCACACGCTGTAGGATTGGCCTACTTTTTAATCAAAAGCGGATTTCAAGATATGATTATTTGTGGAGGAACACAAGAAATCAACAAATATGCGATGGGAAGCTTTGATGGTTTGGGCGTTTTTTCTACTCACGAAGATATGCCGGCCAAAGCCTCAAGACCTTTCGATCAATCACGAAACGGATTGGTACCCAGCGGTGGTGCAGCAACACTTGTAGTAGAAAGCTATGAATCGGCAGTAAAAAGAGGAGCCAATATTATTGCTGAGGTTGTTGGATATGGATTTTCGTCTAATGGCGGACATATTTCTACACCCAATGTCGAAGGACCAGCAACTGCCATGAAAAGAGCTTTGGAAAATGCAGGTATAACAGCTTCTGAAATTGATTATATCAATGCACATGCAACTTCAACACCACTCGGCGACAGCAACGAAGCCAAAGCTATCTTTGAAGTCTTTGGACAAAACAACACACCGGTGAGCTCAACCAAATCAATGACCGGACACGAATGCTGGATGGCAGGAGCAAGCGAAATTGTATATTCGATTTTGATGATGCAAAACGGATTTATTGCCCCAAATATCAATTTAGAAAATCCAGATGAAGATTCGGCTAAGCTCAATTTAATCACCCAAACACAAAAGGCAGAAATCAACACTTTCTTATCCAATTCTTTTGGTTTTGGAGGAACAAATTCGGCAGTGGTCATTCGAAAATTCGAGTAAAATAAAAAAGTTGTTTTTTCTTAAAAAAAAGCTAACTTTGCCGTTCGAAAATACAGACGAAATGAACAGAGAAGAAATCGTAAATATTGTAAATGATTTTTTAGTAGAGGAATTTGAGGCAGACCGTTCTATGATTCAAGAAAGTGCTAATTTAAAACAAACTTTGGATTTGGATAGTCTTGACTATGTAGATTTAGTGGTTGTGATTGAAGCAAATTTCGGCGTGAAATTGGGCGAATCTGACTTTGCAAACATCGCTACATTTGCAGATTTTTATAACCTGATTGAAGCTAAAATTAAATAACGCAGACCAATGGCTCAATGGAGCGGAAAATCTGGAGGCACACTAATCGGATACAAGATATTTGTATTTTTTATCAAGAAATTTGGGGTTAAATCAGCCTACTTTGTCTTGTACTTTGTAGCGGCTTACTACTTTTTTTTTGCCCGTAAAAGCAACAAAGCTATATACGACTACTTCAGAAATCGCTTAGCATATACTTATCCAAAAGCTAAAAAAGCGGTTTATCAAAGCTATCTTACCTTCGGTAAAACACTTATTGATAAAGTTGCAATCAACGCTGGACTATATCAGCAATTTACTTACGAATTTGATGGCGTTGAAATACTCAAAAAACTACTTGCCGACAAAAAAGGTGGTATCCTTATTAGTGCACATATTGGTAATTTTGAAGTAGCCGAAAAGTTCTTTGCCGACATTGATTTTGATATGCAAATCAACGTGGTTACTACCGATATGGAACGCAATGAAATCAAAGAATATTTAGAGAGCGTTAGCCAAAAATCATCATTAAAACATATCATTGTCAAAGACGATATGTCTCATATTTTTGATATCAACACAGCATTGAATAACAACGAACTGATTTGTTTTACTGGCGACCGGTATTTTGAAGGAACCAAAACCATACAAGCCGATTTCTTAGGACAAAAAGCGACTTTTCCGATAGGGCCATTTTTGATTGCATCGAGATTAAAAGTGCCCGTGGTTTTTGTATATGTGATGAAAGAACCCAATTTGCATTATCACCTATATGCTCGAGAAGCCGCAGTAAAACATCGAGACGTACAAGGATTATTAGAAACTTATGTGTCTAATCTTGAATCGATGATTAAGAAATATCCTACCCAATGGTTTAATTATTTTGACTTCTGGGAGAAATAATTAATTGTCTAAATCATAAATTATCCCGCAACCTTTGAGCATTTATTTGTTAATAGTAATATAAATTTCAAATACATTGTAATCATCTGTTTCGGACAAATTATAGATGGTCGTGCGATAATAATTGTAGAAAATCAATAGGTTCCAACTCATTGATTTGTTTTAATTTTTGTGGTTCAACGAAATGTATTCTACCTGATTCATAAACTTTCAGTGTTTGGTCATCTTTGTAGCTACTCAAAAACAAGGCATCGTCTCCGGTTGTTTTGTTTCGAAAAACTTCCTGTGCAGAAACCAAAATACTGGAAAGAATAAGGACAACTTTTTCACCTTTATGAATTATAATTGAGAGATTATGTATTGACGTCAAATAGTTAAAACTTATAATCCTACAATGACATTATTGGTTGTGAGCAACCACCTGAAGTATATTTGTTACCATTTTCATCCTCAAGATAATCAATTTTCATTTTATTGTAAATCAAATTAAAGGTCTTTTGTTCAAATTTTTCATCTTTATTGGGAGTAAAAGTCAGTTTACCATTATCTATTTTGTATTCTCCATCAATAAATTGAAGCTGTTTTTTTTGTAACAATATTATTAATCTTTTTCTTTTTTGAGACTTCATAATTATAGGTGGTGATAACTATGCGAGCGTTGCTACCATTCCAACCATATTCCAATAAATTTTCGGTTACATAAACCAACGAATCTTTTTGCTTTTCAGTAATATAGACAAAACATTGTTTTGTTTCTTCTCTGTCTTCAGGTAGTAGTTCTGCGTATGGAATAATTTTAGGGTTGGGTTCAGATATCTGAAGAGAAATTTGAGTTGTATCTTTTTGTTGTCCAAATACAACACCACAACTAAAAGCGGTGAGGATAAAAATTAAATGCTTCATATCATAATCTTACAAAATGTAAAACCCCTAAGATAAAATGATTTTCATTACTACAAATTTCTTAAATTTGTCCGTTGCATAATGGGCTTTCCGCGTGCACATCTAAACAAGAACAGCTAGTAAATGGAAAAAAAGGTTTTGCTAATATATTATTCCCAGTCTGGGCAGTTAAAGGAAATCGCTGAACAAATTGCACAGCCATTGGAGCAAGACAGTCGCATTCAACTCGATTATTTATCCATCGAAATGGAAACTGACTTTCCCTTTCCTTGGACAAATGAAACGTTTTTTGAAGCATTTCCAGATACATTTTTGCAAAATCCACATCCGATAAAACCTGTTTCGGAAGAAATTTTAGCTAAAAAATATGATTTAATACTTTTTGCTTATCAACCTTGGTATTTGAGTCCGTCAATTCCCGCCAATTCATTTTTGCAAAGCGAATATGCTCAGCAATTACTATCAAACACTCCGGTAATCACGATTATCGGTAGCCGAAATATGTGGGCAATGGCACAAGAAAAAGTCAAAAAGTATTTTAAAAAATATCAAGCCAATTTGGTAGGAAATATTGCTTTGGCAGACCGAAATCCAAACTTGATTAGTGCATATACCATCGTAAAATGGATGTTTACTGGAGAAAAACGAAAATTCGGAATTTTTCCAACACCCGGAATCGCTCAAGAAGAGATTGCTGCATCGTCAAAATTTGGTAAAGTAATTCTTCAACATATTACAACAGGTTCTTATGAAAGTTTACAAACAGAGTTATTAAAAAAAGACGCGGTTGAAATCCGTCATTTCCTGATTCATATCGACAAAACAGCTAATAAAATGTTTGCCAAATGGTCGGGATTAATAAAAAATAAAAAAGGAAAAGCGAGAAAAAGATGGCTGAAAGGATTTTATTGTTACCTTGTCATCGCAATTTGGATATTATCGCCAATAGTAAATGTACTTTACTGGTTGACATATCCGCTTAGGTATAACACAATTAAGAAAGAAATCGCCTATTTCAAGGGTGTTTAGAGATATTTATGTTTGATGTATATATAACTGGAGCGTCGAAGTTTTTACCCAACGAAGCTGTTTCAAATGACGAAATAGAACAAAAGTTGGGATTCATAAACGGAAAACCTTCCAAAGCAAAAAATATAATTTTACGGAATAATAAAATTGTCAAAAGGTATTATGCTTTAGACGAAAACAGCAATTCAACCCATTCTAATGCCGAGCTCACCAAGCAAGCGATTGAAGATTTACAAAACACTCATTTTTCGCTCGCCGATATGCAGGTTTTGTCGTGCGGAACATCAACACCAGACCAGCTTTTGCCATCACATTCAGCGATGGTACATGGTTTATTGAAAAATCATTCTTTAGAGTTGAATTCTTCATCTGGAGTTTGTTGTGCAGGAATGAATGCCCTCAAATATGGCTATCTATCCGTAAAATCAGGAAACTCTGAAAATGCAGTGTGTACGGGTTCAGAAAAAGTATCGACATGGTTGCAAGCCAATCGTTTTGAACACGAAGCAGAGAATTTGAAAAAACTTGAAGAACAACCTGTAGTTGCTTTCAAAAAAGATTTTTTACGTTGGATGCTTTCTGATGGGGCAGGAGCTTTTTTGTTGCAAAATAAACCAGTAGGCGATATTTCATTGAAAATCGAATGGATGGATTTTTATTCCTATGCTTTTGAATTAGAAACTTGTATGTATGCAGGCGGAGATAAGCAAGAAGACGGAAGTATCAAACCGTGGAACGATTACAAAACCCAAGAATGGTTGGAGCAATCTGTGTTTTCTATTAAGCAAGATGTAAAAGTTTTGGACGAAAATATTCTCGAAAAAGGAGCATTGAGTATGCGAGAAGCTTTGAATAAAAATAAGGTTTCGGTCGAAGATATTACCTATTTTCTCCCACATGTTTCTTCAGGATATTTTGTAGATAAATTGCACGACAAATTAGTAGAATTTGGCATAGGCATACCCAAAGAAAAATGGTTTATGAATTTGCCGTATGTCGGCAACGTTGGTTCGGCATCTATTTATCTTATGTTGGAAGAATTGATGTATTCCAGTAAACTCAAAAAAGGAAATACCGTGTTGCTGTCTGTACCTGAAAGCGGTCGTTTTTCTTATGCTTATGCTTATTTAACCGTAGTTTGATGAATGATATATTTCCAATAACCGATACTGTTTTTGTACAAGGATTGATTCCTCAGAAATCGCCGTTTGTAATGGTAGATAGTCTTATTTTTTATTCAGAAGATACAATAACAGCTGCACTTACGGTAAAAGAAAGTAATATATTGAGCGAATCGACATTTTTTTCTGCCTCAGGACTGATAGAACACATGGCACAAACAGTGGCTTTGCACACAGGTTATCAATATCATATCCGGCAAAAGGCGGCTCCAACCGGTTATATCGGTTCCATTAAATCAGTTGATATATTTAAGCTTCCGGCATTGGGACAAAAGATTGTAACTTCGGCTAAAATTTTGCAAGAATTTATGGGCGTTACTCTGGTAGATATAACTGCTAAAGTTGATAACGAGATTATCGCTACAGCTCAAATGAAAACCGTTTTGGCCCAATAAATATGAGTACATCTATTGAAATAAAACATTTTTTGCCGCATCGGGAGCCAATGCTCATGGTCGATTTGATAACACATATCGACAGCGAAAGCGTAGAAACTACATTTGTTGTTCCCGAAGATTGTATTTTTGTAGAAGACAAGTGTTTTTCTGAATCGGGTTTGATAGAAAATGCTGCACAAACTTGTTCGGCGATTGTTGCACAAGATTATTTTTCCGACGGAAAACAACCAGTTAATTTAGTCGGATTTATCGGTGCAATTAAAAAACTAACGATTCAAAAATTGCCTTTTGTCCATCAAAAACTAATCTCCAAAGCCATGTTGATATCCAAAATGGATACAGACGATTTTGTGTTGTGTTTGATACAATGCAGCGTTTTCTTAGAAGGAAAAATTATCATGGAAACTGAAATGAACTTGTTTATAAAAGAACAAAAAAATGAAAGCTAATCAGGTACCTCAAGACCAAAGCAGTCTGTCTAAAAAATCACTCAAAGAGCTGTGTTATGCTGTGGATGAAGACGGAAAATATACCACCGCATTAAGTTCGGGGTGGGAGCCCAAAACAGTCGCTTTAGACGGTTCGATGCAACTGATTCAGCAAAGGATTGAGCAGGCAAAACATTTGGTTGTAAATGGACAAGCGAGTCCAATAGTGTATTTCATGGAAAAAAGTAAAATGGATTTATCTATTTTGGCAAGCTATGTGTCTATGTGGAAATGGAGAGTAAAACGACATTTTAACCCCAAAGTATTTGCCAAACTCAGCAATCGTACTTTGAAAAAATATGCCGATATTTTTGAGATTTCAGTTGAAGAATTAAAGAATTTTAAAGGATAAAAAGATAAATGCAGGTAGAATTTAAACATCAGCAATCGGCTCATTGTGAGAATGGTGTAGCTTCAAATTTGTTAAAACATCAAGGAATAGAAATTAGCGAACCAATGGTTTTTGGGTTGGGCTCAGGATTGTTTTTTGTGTATTTACCATTTGTAAAAGTCAATTTTTCTCCTGCATTCAGTTACCGTCCTATGCCAGGATGGATTTTCAAACGAATGGCCAAACTATTGGGGATAAAATTTAAAAGACAAAAATTCAATTCGGCTGAAAAAGCACAACAAATACTTGATCAAAATTTAAAAAATAATATCCCGACCGGTTTGCAGGTAGGTGTTTACGGACTAACTTATTTCCCAGACGAATATCGTTTTCATTTCAATGCACACAACTTGGTTGTGTATGGAAAAACCGATACAGATTACTTGATCAGCGATCCTGTGATGCAGGAAACCACCACGCTCACACATCAAGAGTTGGAAAAAGTGCGTTTTGCCAAAGGAGCATTGGCTCCGAAAGGACATTTGTATTATCCGGTTTACATTCCTAAAGATATAAATTGGGAAAAAGCCATTCGGAAAGCCATTCGGAAAAATTGTAAAGATATGCTGGCTCCTGTTCCAATCATTGGTGTAAAAGCCATTCGGATGGTTGCGCGGAATATTGCCAAATGGCCACAAAAAATCGGTGTTGCCAAAACTAATCATTATCTGGGACAACTCATTCGTATGCAAGAAGAAATCGGAACAGGTGGCGGAGGTTTTCGGTTTATTTATGCTGCTTTTTTACAAGAATCAGCCGAGATATTGAAGAATGAAGATTTACGAGAACTGTCGAAAGAAATGACCCAAATTGGAGATATGTGGCGAGATTTGGCAGTGCAGATTGCCAGAGTGTATAAAAAACGAAGTAACCAACAAGATGTATATACTTTGTTATCCAAAAATATGTTGGAAATTGCAGATAGAGAAGAGGCTTTTTTTAAGAAGTTGAAGAAAATAGTGTAGCTCTGATGGAACGAAAAATTGCCATAGAAATTGACAAACTGTACAAACAATACAAAAACACAGATAATTTTGTAGTGAAGGGAATCTCATTGTCTATTCCTGAGCATGAAATTTTTGGTCTTTTGGGACCTAACGGAGCCGGAAAAACGACTTTGCTGTCTATGATGTATGGATTATTAAAACCTACATCGGGCAAGATTACTGTTTTTAACCAATCTTATTCAAACCACAAAACTGACATTCACAAGCAAATTGGCGTGGTTCCGCAAGAATATGCTTTATATCCTACACTAACAGCTCGTGAAAATATCACCTATTTTGCGAGTATGTATGGACTCAAAGGCGAGGATTTAAACCAAAACATCGATCAAACTTTAGAGCGATTAGGCTTGTTACAGTTTGCAGATAAAAAAATAGGTACTTTTTCAGGCGGAATGAAACGAAGAATTAATCTGATTGCTAGTGTTTTGCATCGTCCGAAAATATTGTTTTTGGATGAACCAACGGTTGGGGTAGATGTGCAATCCAAAAACGTGATTATCGAATATTTACAAGAATTAAACCAACTCGGAACGACTATTATTTATACTTCACATCATTTGTCCGAGGCCGAAAATTTTTGTACCCAAATAGCGATTATCGACCGAGGAGAAATATTTGCTTGCGATACACCCAAAAGATTAATTCAAAATACCGAAAATGCATCTAATCTCGAAGATGTATTCATATATTTAACTGGAAAACAACTGCGCGATGACATATAAACTGTGGCAATCTTTTCGAAAAGAAATGTTACTGCTATCAAGAGATTGGGGCGGATTGATTGTGCTTTTTGTAATGCCGTTGATTTTAGTCATCACCGTTACGCTAATCCAAGATAGTTCTTTCAAAGCCATTTCTACTCGAATAGAAATCGCTTTTGTGGATAACGACAAAGGAGAAATTTCGCAAACGATTAAGGATAATTTATCAGCAAGCGAAACATTTGTGTTGGTTCCCGTTCAAGAGCAAGAAATCGAAAAATTAGTTTTCACAGGTGAATATCAAATGGGAATTGTCATTCCGCAAAATTTGAGCACGGATTTACACAACAAAGTCAATCTAAATGTAGAAAAAGCCATTAGTACTTTTGGTTTAGGGGATAATTCAGACACACCAGAAACAACTTTTTCTGCCAAAGAAATAAAATTGTATTTCGATCCAGCCACACATTTGTCTTTCAAAACAGGCATTCGCAACGCCATTGATAAAATTGTGACACAAATCGAAAATCAGTCTATTTATAAAGCTTTTCAAGAACAACTTTCGGGCGATGATGAGAATACTTTTTTTGCACAAGAAAGCCTGATTGTTTTTGACGAAATTTTGCCCAATACAGTCAACGAACAAAAACCTAATTCTGTACAACACAATGTGCCGGCATGGACACTTTTTGCTATGTTTTTTATTGTTGTTCCGTTGTCTATCAATATGGTTAAAGAAAAAAATCAAGGCACTTATGTACGATTACTTACCAGTCCGGTTTCTTACCTAATATTTTTAGGAGGAAAGATATTTACTTATTTGATTATTTGTTTGTTACAGTTTGTAGTGATGCTCTTGATAGGACGATTTATTTTTCCTTATTTCGGACTCGTTGCTTTGGAATTGTCCAACTTGTGGCTACTCAATATTGTTGCATTTTTCTCAGGATTAGCCGCAGTAGGCTTTGGTGTTTTGCTTGGTACTTTCGCCAAAACCCAAGAACAATCGGCACCATTTGGGGCGGTATCAGTAATTATTTTGGCAGCATTAGGCGGTGTTTGGGTACCGGTTTTTGCAATGCCCGAAATCATGCAATGGTTTGCCAAAATTTCGCCAATGAATTGGGGGTTAGACGCTTTCTACGATGTATTGCTAAGACAAAGCGGATTGGTAGAAATATTGCCCAATATAATTTTATTATTTTTGTTTTTCATAGCAACATTAACCATTTCAATTATTTATGATAAAAAGAAAAGAACCGTCTGAAGGAGCAAAAGCCGTCACTTCAATTTACCAATTCAGAGTTCGTTTCAACGAAACCGACCCGCTCGGAATCGTTTGGCATGGAAACTACTTGGTATATTTCGAGGAAGGTAGAGAAGCATTCGGGCGAGAACATAATTTGACGTATTTGGATATTGAAAATGAAGGTTTTGTTGTTCCTATCGTAAAATCAGAATGTGAGCATAAATTATCGTTGAAGTATGGCGAATATGCAACTATCGAAACAACGCTTATGCCAACTTTGGCAGCTAAAATGATTTTTGTATATAAGATTTTTAACGAGCAAAATAAATTGGTTTGTACCGGAAAAACTACACAGGTTTTTGTAGATAAAGAAGGCGTACTTTCTTTGAATAATCCGGCGTTTTATGAAAAATGGAAACAAAAAATGGGAATATGATGAACGCTGTATATATTTCTCAAATCAACTGCATTACACCTTTGGGTTTTGATGTGCAAACTAATATCGAAGCAGTTTTGGAAGGAAAATCCGCCATTGTAAAATCTGATAAATATCCGTTGTTTCCGGATGTTCTTTTAGGAGAAATTTCGGATGAAGAAATCAATATTAGATTTGAAAAAATTTCTACTGAGTCCAATTTTTCCCGATTAGAAAAATTAATGATTTTAGCTTTATATCCGATAATCAAAGATAAAAACATCACTGAAAAAACTGTTTTGGTTTTATCGACAACCAAAGGAAATATCAAATTGTTAAAGCACTTAGAAAGTTCTGTTTCTGAAGTGAATTTAGGAAAATTGGCACGAAAAATAGCTCGTTTTTTTGGATTTATAACTGAACCAATTGTGGTTTCTAATGCTTGTGTATCCGGAATTTTGGCTGTATCGGTGGCTAAACGAATATTGCAATTTTCTGATAACGAACAGGTTTTTGTCGTGGCAGGTGATGAGGTTTCAGAATTCGTGATTTCAGGGTTTAATTCATTTCAGGCGATGAGTGATGAAGTTTGCCGTCCGTATGACAAAGACCGAAAAGGAATCAATCTAGGCGAGGCGGTAGCGGCGGTTTGTTTGTCTAAAGAGAAAAAATCAGGTTTGGTCGAGGTTTTAGGAGACGCATCCATTAATGACGCCAATCATATTTCGGGACCATCGCGAACGGGCGAAGGACTTTTCAGAAGTTTGCAAAAAGCTTTTGACGAAGCCGATATTTTGCCTTCTCAGCTTGGATTTATTTCAGCACACGGAACGGCAACTTTGTATAACGACGAAATGGAATCTATCGCTTTTAACAGAATGAATCTTTCTGAAACTCCGATTTTTAGTTTGAAAGCCAATTATGGGCATACGCTTGGAGCTTCTGGATTGTTAGAAACGGTTTTGAGTATCGAAGCTCTGCACCGCAGTGTGGTGTTGCCGTCTTTGGGTTTTGAAGAATCGGGTGTGTCAAAACCAATTCGTGTTTTTACAGAACCTCAAACTGAAAATATACGTTATTTTTTGAAAACCGCTTCTGGATTTGGAGGTTGTAATACGGCTGTATTATTTGAAAAGGTAGAATAAATGAACAAAAAACTATATATCACATCACATTTAACCATCCAAAACAACAAAGTTATTCTGGATGACAAAGAATTGTTTCGTTCAGAATTAGAAGATTTTTCAGCTTTTTCAAAAGAGGCGTATAAGCATTTTGAAATCAATTATCCAAAATTTTTTAAAATGGATAATTTGAGTAAACTCGCTTTTTTGGGAGCTGAAATTATATTAAAAAAAGAGTTGTTAAATGATACAGATAATGACATTGCTTTGGTTTTTGCCAATCGTTCATCGTCTTTAGACACAGATTATAAACATCAAAAAACCATTACCGATAAAGCTAATTATTATCCAAGTCCGGCAGTTTTTGTTTATACTTTACCAAATATTTGCATGGGCGAAATAAGTATCAGACATAAATTGTATGCAGAGAATTCTTTCTTTATATTTGAAGATTTTAACGCCGAATTTTTAGGAAATTATTCCGTATATTTATTAGAAACAGGAAAAACAACAAAAGTGCTTTTAGCTTGGGTAGAATATTTTCAGAACGAATACAAAGCCTTTATGTGCCTGATTTCGACAAGCGGAACAGAAGCATTTAACATAGAAAAAATGAAAGAAATATATACAAAATAACATGGGAAATTTAAAAGAGGAATTAAAAGCAAAAATCATCGAAACACTTAATCTCGAAGATTTAACAACAGCTGATATTGCTGATGACGACGCACTTTTTGGTGACGGATTAGGATTGGATTCTATTGATGCATTGGAACTTATCGTTTTGATGGATAAAGATTACGGAATCAGATTAGCAGACCCAAAAGAAGGAAGAGCAATTTTTACTTCTATCCAAACAATGGCGGATTATATCGAAAAGAACAGAACAAAATAATATGAAAATTGCTGTTACCGGAATGGGAATTATTTCTGCCTTAGGAACTACGGTGGAAGAAAATTTCGATGCGTTGAAAAATCGTATTTCGGGTATTTCCGATTTAGAAAATATTGATACGATTCATCGCGGAGTTTTGAAATTCGGCGAAATAAAATTGACCAATTCGGATTTGGCAAATATTCTTAAACTACAGGATAATCATAGTTTTTCCAGAACAACATTGTTAGGTGCTTATACTGCCAAACAAGCAGTCGAAAACGCCGGAATCACAAACATAAATGATTATCCAACCGGATTGATTTCATCTACAAGCGTGGGCGGAATGGACAAAACCGAACAATATTTTTACGAATATTTTGATAATCCTGAAACCCGCAGATTTATCACTTCTCACGATGCTGGAGATGTTTCGCACAAAATAGCAGATATATTGGACATTGATGGAATGGTAACTACAATTAGTACAGCTTGTTCTTCGGCGGCGAATGCCATTATGTTTGGAGCACGATTGATTGCTTCTGGGCAATTAAAACGGGTGATTGTTGGCGGAACTGATGCCTTGAGTAAATTTACCATCAACGGATTCAATACGCTGATGATTTTGACAGATGCACACAACACACCTTTTGATAACAACCGAAAAGGGTTGAATTTGGGTGAAGCTGCAGCTTATTTGGTTTTAGAATCTGATGAAATTGTACAAACAGAAAACCGCCGTGTTTTGGCATATCTTTCCGGATTTGGGAATGCCAACGATGCTTTTCATCAAACAGCTTCGTCTGAAGATGGAGAAGGTGCTTTTTTGGCCATGGAAAAAGCTTTGAAAATGGCAAAAATATCTCCGGAAGAAATAGATTATATCAACGTTCACGGAACAGCAACGCCCAATAATGATTTGTCGGAAGGACAAGCTATGTTGCGAATTTTTGGTGAAAATGTACCGCTTTTTAGCTCTACAAAACCTTATACTGGACACACTTTGGCGGCTGCGGCGGCGATTGAAGCGGTTTTCAGCATTTTGGCATTGCGTCATAATATCGTTTATCCGAATTTGAATTTTAAACAGAAAATGGAAGAATTTGATTTAATTCCTACAACTGAAATCGTTGAAAAAGAATTGAATACGGTGCTTTCTAATTCATTTGGTTTTGGCGGAAATTGTTCGGCATTAATCTTTTCAAAATCCTAAATATTTATCAATGAAAAATTGTTTTATCAACGGAATTTCAGCCATATCTGCACAGCATACTTTTGAAATGGATTTTTTGGAATCGGTAACAATCAACAAGACGGATAATATTTTATCGGCGATTGAACCGAATTATAAATCATTTATTCCGCCCGCAGCTATCAGACGAATGGCAAAAGGAATAAAAATGGGCGTCGCTGCATCTGCTCAAGCTTTGCAAAAAGCAGATTTAGAGCAAGTTGATGCAATTATTACCGGAACCGGAATGGGATGCTCTCAAGATTCGGAAAAATTTCTGAAAAACATTTTAGATAACGACGAACAATTTTTAACACCGACTTCGTTTATACAATCTACGCATAACACGGTTGCCGGACAAATTGCCGTTCGGTTAGGATGTAAAGGCTATAATTTTACGTATGTAAATGGAGCAGTTTCGTTTGAGTCGGCTTTGTTAGACGCTTGTATGCAAATCAGTTCGGAGGAAGCCAAAAGCGTTTTGGTTGGTGGAATAGATGAATATGCACCACATACTTTTTCGTTGTATAAATTGATTGGGTTGATAAAAAATGAACAAGACCAACCGTTTTCGGTTTTGCATTCCAATTCCAAAGGAGCTGTTTTTTCGGAAGGAGCAACGTTTTTTGCGTTGGAAAATATCCGCAAGAACTCCACTTGTGCTGAAGTGATGGATATTCAGATTCAAAATAAATTAAAGTCCGAACAAGTGGCTGATTTTATAAGTATATTTTTGGCGAAAAATAATTTGAAAACTTCAGATATAGATGTTGTTGTTTTGGGAAATAACGGTGATGTTGAATTCGATAATTATTTTGAAAATGCAGCCAGTCATTTGGCAGAATCTGTTCAGGTGTATTACAAACATTTGAGCGGAGAATATAATACGGCATCGGCTTTTGGGCTTTGGGTTGCGACAAATATTCTTCAAAAACAACAAATTCCGGACATGATTAAAATCAACGATTTGTCAAAAACAACCTACAAAAATGTTTTGTTGTATAACCAATATCGCGGATTAGACCATAGTTTGGTGTTGTTGAGAGCGGTTGAATAAAATACTGTGAAATACAAAACACACGAAAAATGGATAGTAGTTTTAAGGAGATAAAAAGTGAAGTGTATGACAAATGTAATTTTCGTGTTTCGAGTTTTCAAATGGAATCTGAAAGTAGGGAATATGAAGCTTGTCGATTTGAGTTAAACGGCTATAAAATTATAAGCAGAAATGCCAAAATTACACCTAAAAAAAGTGGACAATTTGTAACATTTTGGAAACGAAATAAAAATGGTATAATTGAACCGTTTAATTTTACTGATGAAATAGATTTTTATATTGTAAATGTCCAGACAGAAAATAAATTTGGACAGTTTGTTTTTCCAAAATCTGTATTGATAGATAAAGGGATAATTTCAACAGAAAAGAGAGAAGGAAAAAGAGCTTTTAGGGTTTATCCAATATGGGATTTGACCGAAAGCAAACAAGCAATACTTACCCAAAAATGGCAACTGAATTATTTTTATGAAATAAATAAATCGACAAATTTAGAAAGGGTTAATGAATTGTATGGTTAGAAATTAATTTATTGTTGATTTATCAAATTAAGTGTTTAAATTCGAACAAATTAAATTCAAAATTGTGAAACACAAAACCATTTCTATATGTTGTATCATTTCGGTGATAATTCTTGTGCTTTTCGGATATTACGAATGGATAATATTTGCAGGAATTTTTTGGTTAGGATGTACAGCTTGGGGAGCTTTTGATATTCGTTTGGGATATTTTTTACCGGTTATTTATCGACAGAAAACGACGAAAAAATACATTGCCATAACATTTGATGACGGACCAACTGAATTTACGCCAAAAGTATTGGATTTGCTGAAAAAATATAAGTCAAAGGCAACGTTCTTCTGTATTGGAAAACAAATTGAATTGCACACAAATATCGCTCAAAGAATTCATGCCGAAGGACATCAATTAGGTAATCATTCATACAGCCACAGCAATTCATTTGGGTTTTTATCGGCAGAAAAAGTTCTGCAAGAATTGCAGCAAACCGATTTGCTTTTACAAGAAATAACTCAACAGCAAAATCATTATTTCCGACCGCCATTTGGCGTAACAAATCCGCATATTGCCAAAGCAGCCAAAAGGTTAAATCATACAGTTATCGGTTGGAATATTCGTTCGTTAGATACCGTAATTGATGACGAAAATAAAATCCTAAAACGAATCACGGACAAGATAAAACCCGGCAGTATCATTCTTTTGCACGACACTTCCGACAAAACAATTCGCGTTTTGGAACAGTTATTGCTAACTTTGCAACAAGAAAATTATCAAATGGTTACTATACATAAACTATTAAAAAATGAATAGAATTCGACTTATACTTTTTGGTTTGATGGCGTTTTTGATGACGACATCAATTACTTTTGCACAAGAACAAAAACTTTCGACAACTGAAATTACCCAATTCAAAAATGGTGTAATCGCACAAGCCAAAGCCATCAAAAGTTTGAAAACTGATTTTGTACAACGCAAACACATGAGTTTTTTGTCCAACGAAATCGAAACGTCTGGAAATATGGTTTTCCAAGCTCCGAATTTGCTCAATTGGAAATACACAAAACCGTATCAGTACAGCATTGTTTTCAAACAAGGAAAAATCCATATCAATGATCAAGGAAATAAATCGAGTTTTGATGCTTCGGGAAATAAAATGTTTGAAAAAATCAACAAACTTATTGTGGGGAGTGTGAGCGGAAATATGTTTGACGACAATGAATTTTCGATTAGTTATTCCAAAAACAAAACGCATTATGTAGCAAAATTTGTTCCTAAATCCGGTGATTTGAAAAAGGTTATTGCCGAAATAGAATTGTATTTTCCTATACAAAAATTGGTAGTTTCAGAAGTTAAACTCAACGAATATTCGGGCGATTACACCCAAATAATATTCAAAAATCAACAACTCAATGCCAAAGTTAGCCCTTCGGATTTTACTAATTAGTTTGTCGTTGATTTTTTTCGGTTGCGGTACTTATCAACCCAAAAATGCTGAATTAATCACAACAGCGATTTCTGAATTTTCCAATCCTTATTTTGCAGATATTTCACAGGATTATGTTTATAAGGCGAATATCGAAGTTTATGGGAGAAATTTGGGTGGAATTGTAGTAATTAAGAAGATTGACGAAGACACGCACAGAGTGGTTTTTGCCACCGATTTTGGTAACAAATTGCTCGATTTTGAAGTGTCTGCCAGTAGTTTTAAACTAAATTTTTCGGTGGAAGGAATGGATAACAAAAGGTTTCTAAAACTTTTGGAAAACGATTTTAGATTATTGCTTAATCGAAATTATTTGATAGAAAAAACGTTTGCTAATTCAAACGAAAATATCTACGAAAGCAAACAAAAAAGAGGGATGCTTTATCTCTTTGAAAGTAAAGAGAAGAAACATTTATATCAAATGATTTTTACGAAAAAATCAAAAGAAAAGATTACATTTGAATTTCGAAATGAACAAGAAACTTCGCCAACACAAATTGATATTGTGCATCATAGTTTACCGTTTCGAATGCAATTAATGAAAATATAAATGATGAAAAAAATACTAATCGTTGCCGCAATAGCTGTTGCCAGAATAACCACAGTACATGCACAAGTAACATTCAAACCAGGTGTGAGAGCAGGATTGAATTTGGCAAAAATCACACAGGTCGAAGCTGATTTTAAACCTGATTTTTACGCAGGAATTTTCGGAGAATTACAATTCAGTAAGCTATATTCGTTGCAACCAGAGTTGACTTATACAAGACAAGGAGGTGCAGGAATCATTTTGAGCGGAGAGTACGATTCGAGGACAAATCAAGATATCATCTACGAAGGCGACGTCAGTTTGTCTTATATTTCGTTGGGAGCGGTGAACAAATTAAATTTACCGGGAGGAATCAATTTTCAGTTAGGTCCGACGTTAGATATCATCACTGACTCAAATCGCTATACCGATGCAGAGGCAGATTTGGCGTTTGTGTTTGGAATAGGTTATGATATTACAGACCATTTGACCGTAGAAGCACGCGTGAAAAAAGGAATTATTAATGTTTTTGAGTCAGATTATTTTTATTACCACGACGATTATTACGATAATTATAATACCAATTTTTTGTTTCAGATTGGAGCGTCATATTCGTTTGATTTAACCCAAGAATAGCAGATGTTATTAAAGAATTTTTATACAATAAATTCATTGAGCCAAGTTGCCGAACAATCGTATTTGGTCACATTGACTTTGAATGATAAACACGGAGTTTTTAAGGGACATTTTCCAGGAAATCCAATTACTCCGGGTGTTGGAATGATGCAGATTATCAAAGAGTTGACAGAAGAAATTACAAGTAAAAAACTTTTTTTGACTCATGCTTCAAATGTGAAATTTATGGCACTCATCAATCCAGAAGAAAATCCTAATTTGAAATTACAGCTCGAATTGATTTCGAATGGCAATCAAATAAAAGTAAAAAATACCACTTCGTTTGATGAAACTGTCGCTTTAAAATTGACCAATACTTATAAAATTGTGGAATAAATGAAAGTAAAAGCTCTGATATTTTTTTTAGCGTTCTTTTTGACGAATGTAAATCTTACAGATATACGCAGTTTGTATAGTCAGGTAACTATTTCAAAAGATAAGCAAAGTGATTTTATTTCTTATATGGAAAATGTAGAATCTAAAACAGCTGTAATTCAAGCTTATAAAGGAGCAGCTTTGATTTTACAATCTAAATCAAGCACCAAAAATAGAAAACAAATTTTTACAGCCGGAGCTAAACTTATCGAAGAATCTATCAGTAAAGAACCCAATAATATTGAGATTCGACTTATTCGATTGAGTATTCAAGAAAATATCCCAAAAGCATTGAAATACAATGCAAATATTCAAGAAGATGTAAATTTTATTCAAAAACATAAAAATGCTATAAAAGATTCGGAATTGAAATCGTATGTGAATCAATATGTTGAGCTGTCCAGGTCTTTTAAATAATTGTACTATGTTGGTAGATAGTGATTTATGTGGAGATATTGAAAGTTTTAAATTAGTTGTAATTGTTCCGACATACAACAACGAAAAAACACTACAAAGAGTACTCAATGGTATATTGAAATATACCCAATCGATTATTGTAGTCAATGATGGCTCGACAGATTCTACTGCAGAAATTCTGAAAAATTATCCGCAAATTATTCAGCTTCATTTGCCTGAAAATCAAGGAAAAGGCAATGCAATTACACAAGGATTTAAACAGGCAACAGCAAAAGGTTTTGAATATGCCATAACCATCGATTCAGACGGACAACATTATCCTGATGATATTCCGAATTTTGTCGAAGCCTTGAAATCGGCAACAGAGCCGGTTTTGTTGATAGGCAACCGAAATATGAATCAAGATGGAATACCGAAAAAAAGTAGTTTTGGTAATCGTTTTTCTAACTTTTGGTTTTGGTTCGAAACCGGTATAAAATTGCAAGACACCCAATCGGGTTACAGATTATATCCGTTAAATTTTTTGCCCAAAAAATGCTATACCAAAAAATTCGAGTTTGAAATAGAGGTTATCGTGCGAACAGCCTGGAAAGGCATAGATGTCAAAAATATTCCAGTAAAAGTGCTTTATGATATGGACGAACGCGTGTCACATTTTCGTCCGTTTAAGGATTTTACACGCATCAGTTTGTTGAATACCGTTTTGGTTTTCATTACCTTGTTTTATATAATTCCAAGAAATTTTATACGCAATTTCCGAAAAAAAAGTTTGAAAAAATTCATCCAAGAAGATGTGCTCGGTAGTCAAGATTCCAATCGAGTAAAAGCACTTTCGATAGCTTTGGGCGTATTGATTGGCATACTTCCGATTTGGGGATTTCAGACTTTTTTGACGATTTTTTTAGCCGTTTCGTTTAGGCTCAATAAGGTGTTGGCATTTACTTTTTCTAACATAAGTATTCCGCCGATGATTCCTGTAATTGTTTGGCTTTCACTAAAAGTAGGAGCAGTCGTAGCTCCCGATTTATCAACCTTCAATTTCGATGAAGAAATCACTTTTTCGATGGCAAAAGACCACTTTTTGCAATATCTGATAGGAAGTGTAATTTTGGCGGTATCAACCGCTTTTCTTTTCGGGATTGGAAGTTTTTTCATACTTTCGCTTGTCCAGAGAAACGACGATAAACCCATCAATTAATGGCCTCTTTTTTTCTACAGATTCATCAATTTATCAACAAAAACAAAGCACTATCGGTTATATTGTCGATTTTTTTGCTTGTGGTGTTTGGCTATTTTGCATCTAAAATCACTTTTGAAGAAGATATTACCAAAGTAATGCCCAAGAGTGAACAAGGTGATATTACAACCAAAATCGTACAGCAACTCAAGTTTTCAGATAAGATTACCGTTTTGATTTCTAAAAGCGAAAGTGGTTCTACAGATGATTTGACCCAAACTGCGGCTTCGTTTTTGGATAAACTCAATCGATGCGATGAGTACATCAAAAATGTACAAGGAAAAGTTGATGAAAGCAATATTCAAGAAACCTTTGATTTTGTATATAATCATTTACCGCTTTTTTTGGAAGATGAAGATTATCAGCAGATTGAGAATAAATTAAATCAAGATAGTATTACAATTCAGGTCGAAAATAATCTGAAAACTCTAATTTCTCCAACCGGAATTGTAGCTAAAGATTTTATCATTGCCGACCCAATGGGAATTTCGTTTATGGCTTTGAAAAAGTTACAAAAACTGAATATTTCTGATGATTTTAAACTCGTTAATGGCTATGTAGTAACTCAGGACGAGCAATCGCTTTTGTTGTTTATCGACCCTGTTTTGTCTGGAAGTGAAACCGAAAAAAATACTGATTTTGTTGCAAAACTACATGAAATAAGAAATGAAATCAATACCGAATTTTCAGGAAAAACCAATTTGGATTATTTCGGTTCGTCATTAATTGCAGTAGCCAATGCAAAACAAATCAAATCTGACATTTTGACTACAATTTTGGTGTCGATGGGTGTGTTGATGATTTTGCTAATTATTTATTACAGAAAGATTTATGTGCCGATAATCATTTTTATACCCTCAGTTTTTGGCGGACTTTTCGCTTTGATGTGTATGTACTTTCTGCGAGATAGCATTTCGGCAATTTCTATAAGTATCGGAGCGGTTTTGATAGGGATTACTATTGATTATTCATTGCACATTTTGACACATTACAAAAACAATTCGAGCATTGAATTACTTTTTAAAGATATTGTCAAACCTTTGATAATGAGTAGTACTACAAATGCTGTGGCGTTTTTGTGTTTGCTATTTGTAAAATCAGAAGCTTTGCAAGATTTAGGTATTTTCGCTTCGATTGCCATTGTGATGTCGGCTGTTTTTTCGATTATTATTATTCCGCATTTGTATGTGCCAAAAGAGGTAGAAAATATGACCCGAAAATCTGTTTTGGACAGATTAGCCTCTTATTCATTTGAGAAAAATAAAGTGTTGATTTTCGGTAGTTTATTACTCATCGGAATCAGTTTGTTTACCTATCACAAAGTAACTTTTGATAACGATTTGTCAAAACTAAATTACATTCCGGATGAAATTAAACAAGTAGAAAAACAGTTAGAAAATTCAACCAATTTGACTTCAAAGTCTTTGTATTTGGTTTTGTATGGAGAAGATAAACAGGAAGTTTTGCAGAAAAATGCTGAGTTGAAAAATACACTGGAAAATTACAAGCAAAATCACGAAATTCATGATTTCAGCTCGTTGTCCGGAATTGTTTTGTCGGAAAAAGAACAACGACAAAAAATAGAAAAATGGAATGATTTTTGGCAAACTGATAGAAAAGAAAACCTGAAACAAAATCTAATAGAATCTGGCGAAAAAGTAGGCTTTAAACCAGAAACGCATAACAGGTTTTATGCCCTTTTGAATGAAAATCCGCAAACGGTTTCTTGGGATGATTATACCAATATTCCAACTTTTTTTACCGAAGAATATACAAGCGAAAAAGACAACTTTTTTACCATTACTTCAACAGTAAAAGTTGTTGACGAAAAACGAGCCGATTTTATAAAATCTCTTTCCGAAAAAGAAAACGAAGTCATTATTATCGACCGACAACAACTCAACGAAACGTTTTTAGGACATTTGAAAGACGATTTTAATCGCTTAATTAATTATTCTTTTGT
>DATGOD010000114.1:0-3567 GCA_035306305.1 Flavobacterium sp. | reverse complement strand
ACGGGCTTTATCAATTATTTATTTTTATTTTTAATGGAATTGATGATTGTTAATTCATTTGCCTCCGGCGAATCTTCGATTTGCCTTCAGCGAACCTTCGGTTTCGTGTCCTGCGGACAAGACGAAAGCTTAGTTATTAGCAGACGGTTTTTTTCAAAATATTGTCGGAATACCATTTTCAACTTTTCCATATTTTAGCAATGAGAAAATCATTAGAATCATATATAAAGAAGCAAGAATTCCCATTATCATTAGTATCCGATATTTAGTTTGATATTCACCTTTGTTTAATATTACATTTTTGCCTTTTTCAATTTGAATAACGTCAATATTTATATTTTCGTTTTTGTAATTATTTGGTTTGTAATAGACTTTTAATTTGTCTCCAATGTTAATATCATTAAGCAGTTTGTCATAATTTTTAAACATCCGGTAAACTCCGACCTTTTTGTCAAGATCTTTTATTTTTACATAGAAAACTTTAGAATTTTTTTTTCTATTATCATATCGAAGTCCTGTTCCTTTTTCAGTAACTATATTTTCATACGTCCGGTAATCATTAAGATTAACTTTTTGATTTTCATATCCAATAAATGTTAGCAATAGAAACAATCCTAATCCTAAAATTAAAAAGAACAAACCGATAATTTTTTCAAACATAGTTTATGACGGATCTTTGTTTAAACTGACTGCTAACGGTTGCGAGCAGGAATAGTTGCCGATGAAAGCGAACCGCGTACTGTCGGCAAGATAAAACATTGTTCGTGAAAACAAAGCTCCAACTACCTGAAAACTCGGCAATTATTTTTGCTTGCTGTTAGGTGCTGGCGTTCTTGTCGGTCTTATATTCTTCTACCTGTTCCAATAATTCTATTGACTTCATCAATGGTGTCCATTCCTTTCCATTAAAAATGAGCTTAAACCACTTTTTATTCCTATTCTCGTATTTAATATTGAAGAATAACCAAATGGCAACATAAGTGAATAAAACAGTAGCTATTACCGTCATTGCCCATTGCAATAAATTCCAATCTGTGAGCATTGTTTCGTGCCACCAAAAGGTGGTCCAGACAGGAAGCTGTAAAAAAAGGATACGTGTAACCCATAACGTTGATATTTTCAGGCCTGCCAATTTTTTCTGTGTTTTCAAAATCGGGTCAGTTATATCCACTTGGTAAATTGTAATTAACTGATAGAGATAAATCCATAATGCAATAGCTGTAAGCAAAATTTGAATGGTAGCCGAAAAAAGAAAAAACTTATTGGCTTCTGAAAAGGCATAAAAGTATATATGACTAAGAATAATTGCCCCTAATCCAACCCAAATGATGCCAACCAACAGCGTAAATATTTTAATAGGTTTCATAGACCCTAAAAAATTATGAACCGTTATCCGGGTTATGTCTTCTGTGTTTTTACTGTTTATCACAAAACTTTCTTCCAATTTTTCATTGGTTGTTTGCCAAAGCTTTTTTAATTCCAATTCGTTCATTTCTTTATGATGTTAATTGTGAAAACCGTGTTTTTAATTTGTCCTTGATGCGTCCTATTTTCGTTCCTACGTTACTTACGGATAGTCCTAATATTTCCGAAATTTCAGCGTGGCTTTTGTCTTCCAAATACAATATCATCAGGGCTTTGTCTATCTCTTTTAGTTCGCTGATAAATTGCTCTAATACCTTCAGTTGTTGTTCCGTTTCCGCTTTGTCTTCAGTTGGTATTTCTGTCATTTGCTCGTTCAGTACCGTAAATCTGTTTGCTCTTGTTGTGCTTTTCCGATAAAACGAAATAGCTGCATTCAGAGAAATACGGTACAACCACGTTGATATTTTAAACTGGTCATTGTATTTGTGAACGGATTGCCATATCTGTATCATCATTTCCTGTATCAAATCCTGTCGGTTGTTTTCGTTTCGGCAATACACACGGGCAACCTTGAACAAAATGCCTTTGTGCTGTTCAATGATTTCCTGAAAAAATTGCTGTTGCTCCTGTTTATTCATTATAGCTTTGAAAACCAATCTTTGATAAAAATAAAAGATTGTGCGTTATGTTTTACACCATTGTGTGAAGCTTTATCAATTATCTGAAATTCTCCATTACTGTTTTCAAAAATGACTTTTTTCGTAGCTTCTGATGAAAAAACTTCGTCTTCGCTACCCATTACAACAAGCATTGGTTTATTTACTGCTTTCAACCCTGCCACATAGTCATCAGGTGTCATACTTTTATTTGCTCGATAGCTATATTTTCTCAAAGGAACAGCTTCAGGCAAATTGAAAAACAGTACAGGTAAGCTGTCATAATCGTGATTGCCAATTTCATTCAGCATAGTCAAGCCAATTATTCGCTCAATATGGATTTTCATAAATGGCTCTTCGGCTATGTTTTCGGAGGCTTGTCCTTGCTGGAATGCAGGTGAGTTATGCCCAATAAGCGGTGCGAAAAGTAAAAAGCCATCAGGTTGTTCGTATTGCTTTTCCATTGCATAGCGTAAAGCCACACCGCCACCCATAGAATGACCTGCAATAATGATTTTTCCATTCGCTTTTTCTTTGCGGATTATCTTTATGATGTCTGCCAAATCATCCACATATTGGTTGATATAATCCACATCACCGCTATTACCTTCCGATTGTCCGTGGCCCCTTAAATCTATGGCATAAATTTCCGCTGGGGTTGCTTCCTGTAAAAGTCCTGCCGTTTTGTTATACAGATAAGCACTGCTTCCCACTCCGTGAATAAGTACGATTGTATTTTCAGACCGATTGGGAAACCTGTAAGTAGAAATCTGCTTGTTATCTCTTACGGTAAAAGAGCGGATTTCAGATTTGTAAAGCTGCTCAAATCCCATATCTGCAATTAATGCAGGGTCTGGTTCGGGTTGTTGGTCTGTAGGCTTAAATGTCGGTTCAGGTATATGAATTAGTTTTGTAGCATCATTTGTCAAACTGTCTTTGTTGCCACCGAAATACAAATCCAACATACTTTGAGCGGAAACAGAAGTACTCCCTAAAAAAAGGAAAGTTAGAAAAGCATGAATTTTAAAATTCTTCATTTTGCGATTTTTTAGTAAAACTTGTTTCTCTAATTATTCGCAAGCCTTTTCAAAAAATCACAGTTGTCAGGAAGTTTTTTAATTTTTCAGATTGTCAGATAAGGTTGTTTGGTTTTTTCGTCAGTTTGTTTTTAGCACGGTCGTCAGTTACGCTTGCACCTAATGACCGCCCGGCTTTGTCGTCGTTTCGGGGAGGAGCTCAAAGGCTCCGCGCCGGAATGCGTCAAAGGCGGCAGTTGGGAAAGCGTCGTGCGAATGCAACGATGGTTTCCCGACCGCTCGGCTATAGGTCGTTTCGGCAAAAGTACTTGAGTACAGTCTTCAAGATGATTATTCTTGATTAGAAGGCAATTTCAACTAAACAGCAGTAAGGTATTTGAGACAATGACGTTTCTATCTACAAAAACGTCAAACCAATTCTTTTGTTCAATCCAACTTCGAAAATTCTAATTAAAGTTGAAAGCTGAATGTTGCCTTTCGCATTTTCAATTTTTGAAATATAACTTTTT
>DATGOD010000113.1:0-17096 GCA_035306305.1 Flavobacterium sp. | reverse complement strand
TGGACCAACGTCCAAACCTTGCCAACCATCTGGAATGTTATTCGCATCAACCGTTTGTGTGTTGGCACTATTGTCGAAAGCATCAGCAGCAATCGCATCAACAGGAATATGAATTTGAACATTTTTTTGTTTGGCTTTTTCCAAAATTTCTAAAGCCAAATCCAATTTGTCGTCCTCAACAATCGAGTTGCCAATTTGTCCGCCTTGTGCTTTAATAAAGGTAAACATCATTCCGCCTCCGATAATCATGTGGTCGATTTTGTCGAGAATATTTTCGATAATTGTAATTTTTGACGAAACTTTTGAACCGCCTAAAATAGCAACAACCGGTTTTTGTGAATTATTTAATACTTTGTCAATGCTTTCAATTTCTTTGGCAAGCAAATAACCGAAACATTTATTTTCCGGAAAAAAATCAGCGATAATAGCCGTCGAGGCATGAGCCCGGTGTGCTGTACCGAAAGCGTCGTTTACATAAATATCGCCAAGTTGGGCTAATTTTTCAGCAAAAGATTTGTCGCCGGCTTCTTCCTCTTTATAGAAACGCAGATTTTCCAACAAAATTACATCGCCGGATTGTGCATTGGCGATTGCGTTTTCTACTTCTGTTCCGATAGAGTCATGGACAAAAGTTACTTTACGGTTTAAGATTTCTTCAGTTTTGGCTACAATATGTTGCAATGAAAATTTGTTTTCAGGTCCATTTTTCGGACGACCCAAATGCGACATCAATATTGCTATTCCGCCATCGTTCACAATTTTGTCAATGGTTGGTTTGGCGGCTTCGATGCGATTGCTGTCAGTTACCTGAAATTGCTCGTTCAGAGGTACATTGAAATCTACACGAATAATCGCTTTTTTATTGCTGAAATTGAAATCATTGATTGTTTTCATTGTTGTTTTTTGTCTGATTGTAATATGTTAGTTTGCAAATATACAATTTATTGACCAAAGTTTTCCATTGTTTATTTTTCTCCTTTTAAATGAAAAGTGAAAGTGTGTCTAACGTTGTTTGAAACAGAAGCAAAAACAGTTTAATGATTTGCCAAGAAAAAGGTTGAACTTGGCGATGTTCTCAAGCAATAAATAATTTAGAAATATACTTTACAATTAGGGAGTTCTTTGCGAATTCTGTCTTCTTCTTTCTTGCTTATAGGATTATCTGTGAGGATTAAGGTTTTCAAATTGGACAGTTTAGACAGGTTTTTCGGAAGAACTTCAATATTATTGTTAGCCAATGATAATAAACGCAAATTACCAAGCATTACGATAGATTCCGGAAGTTCTTTTAATTGGTTGTTATTAAGAATCAGGATCTGTAGTTGTTGTAGTTGTTGGATATTTTCGGGTAAATAATGTAGTTGATTGGATTCGACATTCAGTTCATTCAACTCACTGAGATTTAGCCAAGATGTTTCAAACTCGTGCAACTGATTGTTTGTCAGAATAAGGCTTTTTAATTTAGATAGATTTCTCATCGAATTGGGTAAACTGTTGATTTGGTTATTATCGGCGTCCAAAGAAATAAGGTTTGTGCAGTTTCCGATAGTTTCGGGTAATGTAATCAATTGGTTAAGCGAAATGCTGAGATGTTCTAAAGAAGATAAATGACCGATTTCTGGAGGGAGTTCAGTTAAATTGCAAATCGCCAAATCAAGCTCTTTGAGACGAGTTAGTTTCTGAATATCTTTTGGCACATATTTTATCGGGTTTTGTCTAAAAATAACTGTTTCTAATCGGTTTAGTTGAAATAATGCAGGATTCCATTGTTCAATGTGATTTTCCATAAGATTAAGAAATTCGAGTTTTTTTAGATGTCTAATATCATCTGGAATCAAGAACATATTTTGACTACGAAGATTGAGGCTTGTTGCATGTTTTTTGTTTGCAATAGCGGTTTCTATTTGATAAAACGAAGATTCTTGTGCTTCGACCAAAGCAGTACATATAAATAAGCCGACAAAAAGAGAAATAAAATTTTTCATAATAAAAAAACAAAAGCCGAACTTTCTCAGCCCGGCTTTTGTTAGAAAAGATATTAATTGGTTGTTTTTTGAATTTTGTATGAATATGTTTTTCCTTCTGTGCTAATCTTACAGATTAACAATTGGTTGCCACTCAAATGGGACAAATCCATTTGAATTACCTCCTTGTCAAAAGTAAGTAACGTATGTTTTTCTGCTACTTTTTTACCTGTGATGTCAAAGATTTCGACCATTACGTCTTTTCCTGCCTCAAGATTTAATTCAACATTAACAATGTCTCTTGTCGGATTCGGGAAAATTGAGATTTTATCTTTTAACTCTTCCATAGGTGTTGATGTTGGTTGTTGTTCGCCCAAGAAATTTTCATTGGAAAACACTACCGATGTAGAAGCATTGATACGGATTGTTTGACCAGTAGCATCAATTTGTGGTTGATTGTCTCCGTTTGGATGTTGAATAGAGAAGAACCCATATTTGAAATCCGGCGAAAATGTAAGACCTGTAGGTTCGGCACCAGCAGGAGCAGAACTGTGTATTAGTACTTGTGGAGCATTTTGGCGATGTCCAGGGCGCACAACCCAAATGTAATTTCTTCCTCCGTCTTGTACTACCCAAAGGTTTCCTTTGTCGTCAAAGGCAAGATTGTCATTTCCGTCAGCCCATTCTTCGGTAAAGGTTCCTTCGGCAGTTTCGATAGAATAACTCATGCCACCCACGAATGTTTCGAAATCAGAAATATCGTCGCCGTTATCGTTGAATCTATATACTCTGTTTTTTCCTTTGGCAGTAAAATAAACCATTCCGTCTGGACCTATTTCTACATCTTCTACTCCGTTGAAGTTTGTTCCTCCGAGTGCAGAAGCATTAGAATTTAGGTTGTTTCTGTCGGCAGGTGTTTCGTTAGGTACTTGAACCCATGTTGCTGTTGAGGAACTTGGCTCGTCATTAGATAACGGTAGATCTAGTTTGAGTACATATACATTTCCTGAAGTGATGTCGTTTGGCGTATCTGGTACAAATTTGTACACACAATGAGTTCCGCCGTCTTCTCCATAATAAGCAACGCTTCCGTCTTGGCTAACTACGATATTTTCATGATTCATTCTGCCCAAATGATATAATTTGTCTTTGACACCATCGTTGTTATAATCCATAACAGACGCTGTTACTGGATCAATTTCTACCAACCAACCAACGTCTTGGTAACCATCATTATTTGCATCTCCGGAACTAGTTGATTCTTCAGCAGTAATTACCGTTCCCCACGGTGTTACTCCCCCAGAACAGTTTCTTTCTGTTGTGACCAAATCTTGTGTGCTGAAATCTACTTTTCTGCTCTGTTGAACATCCCAAAGAATATTGGTAGGTTCATCATTAAGTTCAAGATTAAGAATGGATACTCCTCCCGGATAATTTTCGTGATTTACAGATAGCCACCCTACGCTGTTGGCAGTTTCTCCTTCAGAAGGGATATATGCTGTAAAATCGTGATTTCCCGGTACTGTACCGTTACCATCCGAATATTCGCTACCTTCTTTGAAAAGGGTTTGAAAACGGTGTTCGCCTGGTATAATCAAGATAGGAGTTTGTGTGGTCGGTGCAATCGATGTAAAACAAGCAATATGCCCTTCTTCGCATACATAATCAGGGGTTTTATTTTGGATATACATATCAAAACTTAGGTCAGAACTTGAGCCGTCTCTTTGGTGCATTTCTATAGCTATACGGTTGTTGCCTTCTTGGAAAACAGTCTTAGGGATAAAAAAAGACATGTAGCGTTTTTCGGCTGCACCATCTACAATGTCGCTAGACCAAGTATTTGGTGTGATTTCACCTTCGGGCATATTATCTCTGATAATCTCTTGCCCATTGATATATACAATTGCTCCATCATCTCGTCTTAGTCCGATTTCTACTTCGTCGGTTACTTCGTCTAAATTGACTTCCAAGTCTTTTGTGAAATAGTAAGAGATATATTTGTCTGAAGCATCATCTCCATACGAAATGGTGGTTTCCATAGGGTCTCCATAACCCAAAGGAGCATATCCAGCAGACCAAGAAGAATTGTCGAAATCGGCGTCTTTCCAATTGGTTGCAAGATTTCCCGGACCTAAGTCGTTATATGCCCAGCCTGAACCTTTTTTTAGAGGAAAACTATCTGAGATGATTACATCTCCTGGTTCTTCCATAATTTGATAATTAATGCTCATATCAAAAGAAATATCAGAGCTGCTAAGACCACGATTGTGTAGTTCTACGGCAATTCTGTTTGTTCCGTCTTCAAAAATACTTTTGGGTAATGAAAAAGAATAGTAGGTTGTTTCATCTCCACCATCTATTGTCGTTGAAGAAAACGTTTCAAAATCGATATCGCCTTCGGGCATATTATCTCGGATAACTTCTTCTCCGTTTACATAAACAATTATTCCGTCATCTCTTCGAATGTTGAAATTAATTTGCTCTGGAAGGTTTTCTATATCTACTTCAATATCTTTGATAAAGTAATAAGTAACGTGTTTGTTTTGGCTGTCATCTCCATACGAAATTTCGGTAGAAACCGGATCTCCGTAGCCTAATGGAGCAAGGTCGTTTTGCCAAGTGCTGTAGTCAAAAGCCGTTTCTTTCCAAGCAGACTGTTGGTTAGAACCATCATCCAAATAATGCCAGTCAGAACCAGGCGAGAGGATGATTTCTTCATTTTGAGACCACATTGCTACAGATAGCAGTAGTGTCGATAAAAGGTTGAAGTGTTTCATTTTTTTTCTGTTTAATTTAATTAATATTTGTGTTAAATGGATTATCGCTTAGAGCTTCCATGAAGGCTATAAGGTCCTTTTTTTCCTTTTCTGTGAGGTTCAAAAAATCAGCAGACAAAGTTTGGTTTTCTACATGTAAACCAATTCCTTCTCCACCTCCAGTGTCATAAAAATCAACTACTTCTCTTAATGTTTGATATGCTCCGTTATGAAAATAAGGTGCAGTAAGTGCAATATTTCTAACCGTTGTTGTTTTGAAAGACTTGTTGTAAATCCACAGATGCTCTACACTTATTTGGTTATTGTATCTTCCTGCATCCTCATCGGCAACGGATGCGTTGGGTTGTTTTAGTACGCCCAAAATTTCACTTTCGCTATCTGTATATAAAGGTGGAACTAACCCACTGAATGTCGGTACAAAATGACAAGTAGCACAGTTTGCTTTTCCCATAAACAGATTAAAACCATTCCGCACATCATCAGGAATCGTTGTTTTTTCTTTTCTGGCATATAAGTCGAAAGAACTGTTGAAAGATTGTAACGAAAGGACATAAGAAGAGAATGCTTTGCTGATTTTTTTACGGGAAATTTCATTATTGCCAAAGGCATCCTCAATTAATGAACTATAAGATTCGTCCTTATTAATCGCATCGACAATCTGAGTGTATGAAGTATTGAATTCTCCTTCCTCAAAAATAACGTGCTCTATTTGTTGCTCTAAAGAAAAAGCTCTCAAATCGTAAAAATATCGGTCGGCATAAACGGCGTTTAACAATGTTGGCGAATTTCTCAATACTGTTTTTCCATGAATCTTACTCATTGATTTTGGTTTGCCGTCAGTAAATGCTTTATCTGGTTGATGACAACTTGCACAACTCAAGGTTTTGGTTTGACTGATATTTGCATCAAAGAAAAGTTTTTCTCCTAGTTTTTTTAGCTGTTCCGAGTTTTCTTCGGCAGTCAATTCTGTATAGAAATACGGATTCAAAAAATCAGAGGCAAAAATAGATGTACTAGCAGGATTCCAAGCCGTGATATTTGCTAAGTATTCATTGGGTTGTTTTTTGTGAAAATCCCCCAATTTTTTATACAATGGGTCGATATAATCTGTGAGTAAAGTCAATCTGTCCAAAGTGTCAAAGTCAGAATTTGCAACAAGATATGCAATGGTTTTGTCAAATAAATCCTCAATTTCCTGTTTTGATTTTTTGTTCTTGATGATTTTTTCTTCGTTAAGATATTTTTGCATTCCTTCTAACGAAGCGATTGTTTCTTCAATCCCATTTAGCGAGCCGGGTGTGTCAAATCCGGTAACTCCCAAAGCAAAGAGCCGGACGAGCTGCAATCGCATGGCTATAATTGCATCGTCAGAACTAATATGTAAAAGATTTGTTCTTGTATTGAGAACAGAAAAACTATTTTTTAATCTGCGACTCAAATTGGCAATTTCATTACTTTTGTTTTCTGCTTCGGATGAAAAAATCAATTCGTCCAGAATTTGCAATCCAGCAGGAGTGTTGAGCAACGGTTTAGAGTTTTCTATTTCTGTTGCCAATATAGGTGCTCCGTTGAGATGCTCGCTAACATATTCAGGGAAGTAAAAAGCTAGTAAAAATTCACCTTTCTTATATGATTTTCTCGCATCAGTTAAAATCGTTTGTAAAGAATCAACACCTATTTTACGCTTGCGAAAGTCTTCAGAAGCTTTATCTAAATTAGAAAATGAGTGGTTAATATCCGTAAAAATATTGTAAGTATATTCTTCGGATTTAAACGACGAAGAAATAAACAAACCAATCATCATACCGGCGAAACCGATAACACTTATTGTTGAATTAAAAAAAATTTTTTTTGTCATAACTAATTGATGTGCAACAAAGAAATGGATAAATAGACAAACTTAATTTACGTATAACTTAACTTTGTGTTAAGGATTTTTTATAAGAATTAAAGTGAAGTAACCGATATGTTAATTTGATTAAAAAAGAAGCCGTCAGATTGGTTTTTAATTATTCAAAAAATTGAATTATTCATCAGATTTGCCTTATTTTTGCTCTATGAACTTTTCTGAAATAATAGGGCAGGAGTCTGTCAAGAAGCATCTGATAAAAACCGCACAAGAAGGTAGAATTCCGCACGCTCAGTTGTTTGTTGGTCCCGAAGGTAGTGGAGCTTTGCCAATGGCAATTGCTTATGCACAATACGTGGTTTGTAACAACACAACTATGGATAACGAAGGCGGGAATGCAAGTTGTAACTTGAAATTTAACAAGTTACAACATCCCGATTTGCATTTTGCTTTTCCGGTAAATGCTGCAGATAAAAAAACGTCGGATAATTTTTGGGACGATTGGACAAAGTTTGTTTCAGAAACACCATACGGAAGTTTGTCTGCATGGTATAATCAGATTGGACTTACGCAAAAACAAAGCTTAATCAGTGTGCATGAAACTTCGAGTATTGCCAGAAAATTAGCGTTAAAATCTGTCGAGGGTGGTTACAAAGTGATGATTATTTGGATGGCAGAAAGAATGAATACAGAAGCTGCTAATAAAATCCTGAAATTGTTGGAAGAGCCGCCTCAAAAAACCTTGTTTATTTTAATTGCTGAAGACGAAAAGCAACTTTTGCAAACAATTACGTCCAGATGTCAGCTTATTCGTTTTGCACCATTGTCTGAAGCAGATATCCAAAAAGCTCTTGAAATCAAAGGTTGCGACGCCGCTGAAGCAATGATGATTGCTAAACAATCCAACGGAAGTTTACACAAAGCTTTGACTATATTTGCTGCTGATGATACAGAAATGCCTTTTGAGAGATGGTTTGTTCAGTGGGTGCGTCAAGCATTTTTGGTTAAAAAGAAAACCAAAGTCGTAACCGATTTGCTCAATTGGAGCGAAGAATTGGCCGGTATCGGAAGAGAAAATCAAAAGCGTTTTTTGCAATATTGCATCGAAATGTTTCGCCAAGCATTCATGCTGAATTACGGCGTGAATGATTTGGTTTATATACAAACGAAAGAAGAAAATTTTGAATTGAGTAAATTTGCTCCGTTTGTTAATCCGGCGAATATATTTGAAATTTTTGATGCACTTTCTGAAGCGTATTATCATATCGAACGCAACGGAAACGCTAAAATGATTTTCGGAGATTTGAGTTTGCAACTAACCAAACTGATTCATAAAAAGGTATAAAAAAAACAGCCCGAGAAAGCTGTTTATAATAAGGTGTGAGTTTTGAAACTTAAAACCACGCTTTTTTGTTTTTCATATAGTTGTTGTAAAAATCTTCGTCTGTTTTTGTCAGATAGATAATTCCTTCAACCAAACCGATAATTCCGGTTGCCAATAATATGAAATAGCCAATAATAAAGCAAGCTGTCGCATAACCGACTAAGGTAGCAACCAATAAGATAACGCCTTCATTGTTGTAGCCCAACACAAATTTGTGTATGCCAAGACTGCCGAAAATAATTCCCATAATGCCCGCTAAAACTTTTTTGCTGTTGGCTTCTTGCAGATAATTTGGGTTTTGGTATTGCTGAGGTTGTTTGTAATTGTCTTGTTCGATTTCCATGATTTAAATTAGATTTTGTTGGTAAAAGTAAATAATTATTTGAAATGAGCGATAATTTTATTGACAATTGTCTGAGCTAGTTTTTCTTTACTTTCGATTGTCCAGCCGGCAACGTGTGGCGATAATAAAACGTTTTTGGCACGAATAAGATACTGAAAAGCTTCGGGAAGCTCGTTATCGGAAAACATGTTTTCAAAAGACGATTTCTCGTATTCCAATACATCTAGTCCGGCACCAAGTATTTTTCCGGATTGCAATCCTTTGACCAAGTCAGCGGTGCAAACAGATTTTCCTCTTGCGGTATTGATTAGCCAAAAGGATTTGTGAAAATGGTCGATAAATCTTTGGTTAATCATGTGGATCGTTTCTGGTGTTTGTGGCGTGTGCAAACTGACGATGTCTGTTTTTTGGTAAAATTCCTCCCAATCAACTTGTCGGGCATTTTCATCACTCAGATTGGGCAATATATCATAAAAAATAACCTCGCAATCAAAACCTTTCAGTCGTTTGGCAAAAGCTTTCCCCATGTTTCCATAACCGATAATGCCCACTGTTTTTCCTTCGATTTCTACACCTCGATTTTCTTCGCGTTTCCAAATCCCGTTTCTCACTTCTTCGTCAGCCTCTTTGAGTTTATTCATCAATCCGAGCAACATGCCCAAAGCGTGTTCGGCAACGGCAGTGCGATTTCCTTCAGGAGCGGCAATCAATCGGATGTTTTGCTGTTCGGCATATTCACAATCGATGTTTTCCAATCCGGCACCAACTCTGGCAATAAATTTCAATTGCGTGGCGGCATCGAGAAAAGTTCGGTCGATTTTAAACCGACTTCGGATAACGATACCATCATATTGATGAATTTTTTTTTCGATTTCGGATTTGTTGGAAGTATAATCTTCTTCGTTGATAAAACCAATTTGGTTGAGCTGGTCGATAAGCAAAGGATGATTGCTGTCTATATGGAGTATTTTCATGTTTTGGAATGATTAGTAAAAACAAAGTTACGTTTTTTCTTGAGGATTTCGGAATGAGAGGATTGGTTAAGTGATAAAATGTTTTGTTTTGACGATATTTTTTATATATTTGACAGAAAATAAGTGTGTTATGAAAAAAATAGTATTAATTTTTTTATCAGTTTTTTTGGTCACAGCTTGTGATTGTGATGATGACGGATTAGGTCAAGTAACTTTCGATTTGATTGCAAAAGGAGCATTGAGTGGTTCTGAAGGTGTAGAACCGCAAAATTCTGTTTTTCAAAATCAGGACGATTGGGAAGAATTTCTTAACGATATGGAATCTCAGTTAGGAAATTTCACTACAACCACTGTCGATTTTGATACTCGCCAAGTTATTGCTCTGGTAGATGAGATTCAAACGTCTGGTAGTGAGGTAACTATTTTGTCTATTGAAGAAATGGCAAGTAATATCGTGGTAAGTTATGAGCTTGTATTAAATGCAGCAACAGTTATTTCTCAACCTTATCACGTGGTAAGCATGCCGAAAAGCAGTAAACAAGTTGTTTTTCTGGAACAATAGTTATGTATTATTGGAAAATAATATCTTTGTCTTTCAGAAATATAGGTTATGAAGGAATCAATTATATTTCGCTGGGTTGTGTTTTTTGTCGGTTTTGCACTGATGTTTGTAGTGTTTAATTACTTGTTGAATTTTGAAACCGTTGTGGCTATCATAGCTGCGTTTGCAGTAAGTCTTTTGTCGTTTAATTTTGGTAGAAAAAGAGAAGCTAATTCTAATTAAAAACGAGTTTGAAAACTCAGATGTACGATAGAATTTGAAAGTTTAAATGCACTTTCGGGTTGCACGCCGTTGGCATAAATAAGATTGAACAATCCGCCCGGAGTGTCGATGCCAATGCCCAATCCAAAACTGTAAAGTAATCCGTTGAAATCAGCCATCGGGTCGTTGTAATAGGCAAAATCGGTTATGGTGTGTGCATAAATTTGTCCAGTAAGCAAATAACGATATTCGGTGTAAATACCACTTACAAAATTGGCCGTCAGATTGTTTTCTGCAAAACCACGAATAGAGTGAATTCCGCCAAAACGATACAATTCGTTATACAAATATTCATCACTTTGCAAATAATAGATTTCTGATTTCAGTAAAATACTATTCCTTTGATTCAGATCTAAAATATGTTGAGCGTTGAGCTGCACAAAATATTGTTTGGCGTTGGTTTGTGTGTCTGTTTGCCGATTTCCGAATCCAGAACGAAACGAAATTGCCGTTTTGAGCGGGAATAAAAAATGTGTGCGATAATGCTCAAATTGATAGTTTAATGTCACGAATCGATTGGTGTAATTTTCGGCAGAATACAAATTTTGTTCGCCCGCAACCGAAGATGTACTTTGGTATCCTATCCCGACTTTGTTTCGATAATTAATGTGATACAACGCCGCAATATTGAGTTTGGTATTTTGTTGCGTACTGTCTTGTCGAAAAATTTCCATGCCTGCATCGATGCCCAGCGGCGATTTAAAAATATACGGAACAGATACATTTGCTTTAAACGTAGATTGTTGATTGCCATCGCTTTTCCAATAAATATTAAAGCGTTCGCCCCAATTCAGTACATTGTTTAGTTCAATATCTGCATTACCATTAAAACGCACTTTTTCTTCTTCGTCTGTAGCAAAACCAATAATTCCTTCCATTCGGTTGTTCCCTGCTTTTTCCAGATATAAAAATAAAGCTGTTTGGTCTTCCATAAACAAAATTTCGGCAGGCTTTTGGGTGCGAACAAAATGATATTGTTCAATCATTTCGTTTACGGCATTGAGATTTTCGGAAGAAACCGCTTTGCCCAAAAACCGTTTTTCTAATTGTTTGCGATAACCATTCGGAAATTTCTCATAAGGTTGAATCGTGATTGCATCAATTGTTCTTGGATTGTGTAGTGCGATATGCAAATCCATAAAGATGGTGTCGCCGGAAATTTGCTGATTGCTCAGTTTGAATTCGGTCATCGGATAACCTTTTGATTCAAATAACCGAAGTCGTTGTTGGAGAAAAATTTCCATTTCTGGATAAGAGATAATTGTAGTTGATGAGTTGTGTGTTGGTTCGGTATGCAATATGTTTAAAGTTTCGTCTGAAGGGTTTTGTAGAGAGATTTTAGCAAATTTGACTGGTCTATTCAAATCAATACGTAATAAGTATAAGCTGTCGTTGCTTTTTTCAAGCCGACTTCGATGTGAAAGATAACCTTGTTGTGTGAGAAATTCGGAAGTTTGTTGTGCGTATTCCGTCAAACCTTTGGCGTTTGAAAACGATTTTTCGGTTTTGTAACTTTCCGGAATGTTATTTTTTTCTGGTGTGAAAACAGTTTGTAAATTCAAATTATGCTGAGCAAAACTCAGCCATGAAGCAAAAAATAACAACCCGAAAACAAACCATTTTTTCATATTAGCAAATTTGGAACAAACCATGCAGATGAGCAAATAAATCGATATAATTTTGAAAATAAATCAATTGTGTTTGTTTTAAATAGAATTATTTATATATTTGCACCCTCCAAAAAATGTTTGGGGAGGTGAAAATATTTAGAAATTTTTATTAAACATTATGCCAACAATTCAACAATTAGTAAGAAAAGGAAGAACTCGATTGACTAAGAAGAGTAAATCGATGGCTTTGGATTCTTGTCCTCAACGTAGAGGGGTTTGTACACGTGTTTACACAACTACACCGAAAAAACCAAACTCGGCAATGCGTAAAGTTGCCCGTGTTCGTTTAACAAACGGTAAAGAGGTAAATGCTTACATTCCAGGGGAAGGACACAATCTTCAAGAGCACTCGATAGTATTAGTTAGAGGTGGAAGGGTAAAAGATTTGCCAGGGGTTAGATACCACATCGTTCGTGGTGCATTGGATACTGCCGGAGTAAGCGGTAGAACACAACGCAGATCTAAGTACGGAGCAAAACGCCCAAAAGAAGCTAAAAAGTAATTTAAGTAGAAAAGCCAAGGGTTAAGAGTCGAAAGGTTTGTGTGTTGTGGAATGCGTAGCTTTAAACTTGAAACCTTAAACTTGAAACTTTTAAAAAGAAACAGAAGAAATGAGAAAAAAACAGGCAAAAAAGAGACCTCTTTTACCAGATCCGAAATTTAACGATCAATTGGTAACGCGTTTTGTGAATAACTTAATGTGGGATGGTAAAAAGTCAGTAGCTTTCAAAGTATTTTATGATGCTTTGGATATCGTTGAAGAGAAAAAACAAGACGAAGAAAAATCTGCTCTTGAAATTTGGAAAGACGCTTTAACTAACGTGATGCCTCATGTCGAGGTTCGTTCACGTCGTGTAGGAGGTGCTTCATTCCAAATTCCAATGCAAATTCGTCCAGATAGAAAAATCTCTATGGCAATGAAATGGATGATTCTTTATGCAAGAAAGAGAAATGAGAAATCAATGGCGGCTAAATTAGCAGCTGAAGTTTTAGCAGCAGCTAAAGAAGAAGGTGCGGCAGTTAAGAAAAGAATGGATACACATAAAATGGCGGAAGCTAATAAAGCATTCTCTCACTTTAGATTTTAATTTTTCATAAAGAATAACAAATGGCAAGAGATTTAAAATTTACAAGAAATATCGGGATCGCTGCACACATTGATGCTGGTAAAACAACAACAACAGAGCGTATCCTTTTTTATACAGGAAAGAACCACAAAATTGGAGAAACACACGAAGGTGCTTCTACAATGGACTGGATGGAGCAAGAAGCAGAACGTGGTATTACCATTACTTCTGCGGCTACAACTTGTACGTGGAACTTCCCAACAGAGCAAGGTAAAAAATTACCTGAATCTAAAGAATATCACTTCAACATCATCGATACTCCAGGACACGTTGACTTTACCGTAGAGGTAAACCGTTCATTGCGTGTATTGGACGGATTGGTGTTCTTGTTCTCTGCAGTTGACGGAGTTGAACCTCAGTCTGAAACAAACTGGAGATTGGCAGATAACTATAAAGTTCCTCGTATGGGATTCGTTAACAAAATGGATCGTCAAGGTGCGAACTTCTTAAGCGTTTGTCAACAAGTAAAAGATATGTTGAAATCAAATGCAGTGCCGATTGTATTGCCAATTGGTGACGAAGCAGATTTCAAAGGAGTGGTTGATTTGGTAACAAACAAAGCAATTGTTTGGCATGATGATAACTTCGGTTCAACTTATGATATCGTTGAAATTCCGGCTGATATGGTGGACGATGTGAAACAATATCGTGGACAATTGATCGAAGAAATTGCTGCTTATGATGAAGAATTGTTAGAAAAGTATATGGAGGACGAAAACTCTATTACTGAAGACGAAATTCACGCAGCATTGCGTGCCGCTACATTGGACATGAGCATCATTCCTATGATGTGTGGATCTTCTTTTAAAAACAAAGGGGTTCAATTTATGATCGATGCAGTATGTCGTTATTTGCCAGCTCCAACAGATAAAGAGGCAATTGACGGAACAGATCCGGATACAGAAGAACCAATCTCTCGTAAACCATCTGTGAGCGAACCATTCGCTGCATTAGCGTTTAAGATTGCTACCGATCCATTTGTGGGGCGTTTGGCATTCTTCCGTGCCTATTCAGGTGGATTGGATGCGGGTTCTTATGTGTTGAATACACGTTCTGGAAACAAAGAACGTATTTCTCGTATCTATCAAATGCACGCCAACAAACAAAATCCAATCGAAAGAATTGAGGCAGGAGATATTGGTGCAGCTGTTGGATTTAAAGATATTAAAACAGGAGATACATTGTGTGATGAAAAACACCCAATTGTATTGGAGTCTATGGTTTTCCCAGATCCAGTAATTGGTATCGCTATCGAACCTAAAACAAAAGCAGACGTTGATAAAATGGGTATGGCTTTGGCTAAATTGGCTGAAGAAGATCCAACATTCACAGTGCGTACAGACCAAGCTTCAGGACAAACTATTATCTCTGGAATGGGAGAGTTGCACTTAGATATCATCGTTGACCGTATGCGTCGTGAGTTCAAAGTGGAAGTAAACCAAGGAGAACCACAAGTTGAGTACAAAGAAGCTTTTACAAAAACAGCAGATCACAGAGAAACCTACAAAAAACAATCAGGTGGACGCGGTAAATTCGGTGATATCGTATTTAAAATCGGTCCGGCAGATGAAGTGGACGGTAAAGTTCCGATGGGACTTCAGTTTGTGAACGAAGTGAAAGGTGGTAACGTGCCAAAAGAATTCATCCCTGCGGTAGAAAAAGGTTTCCGTGAATCAATGAAACAAGGTCCTTTAGCGGGATTTGAAGTAGATTCGTTGAAAGTTACTTTAATTGATGGTTCATACCATGCGGTGGATTCAGATGCTTTATCTTTCGAATTGGCTGCTAAAATGGGATTCAAAGAATCTGCAAAAGCTGCAGGTGCTATCATCCTTGAGCCAATCATGAAACTAGAAGTATTGACTCCTGAAGAAAACATGGGGGATATTGTAGGGGATTTGAACCGTCGTCGTGGACAAATCAACTCAATGGATGATAGAGCAGGTTCAAAAGTAGTAAAAGCTCTTGTGCCGCTTTCTGAGATGTTTGGATATGTAACTACATTGAGAACATTGTCTTCTGGTAGAGCAACATCTACAATGGAGTTTTCTCACTATGAACAAACTCCTTCCAATATTCAGGAAGAAGTAATCAAAAATGCTAAAGGTAACGCTTAATTAGAATAAAAATGAGTCAAAAAATCAGAATAAAATTAAAATCATACGATTATAACTTGGTAGATAAATCTGCTGAAAAAATCGTAAAAACTGTAAAAAGTACAGGTGCAGTGGTAACAGGGCCAATACCTTTGCCGACTCACAAAAAAATATTTACAGTATTGCGTTCTCCGCACGTAAACAAAAAATCACGTGAGCAGTTCGAGTTGAGTTCGTATAAAAGATTGTTAGACATCTACTCTTCTTCATCAAAAACCATTGATGCTTTGATGAAGTTAGAATTACCATCAGGAGTAGAGGTTGAAATCAAAGTGTGATCTTAATATAAGAAAAATTTGTTTATTTCAAGCATTGGTATTACTTTTGCCGATGCTTGAAAATTTTGTATAGTAAATAATTAATTAATAAATCATTATGTCTGGGTTAATTGGAAGAAAAATCGGCATGACCAGCTTATTTGACGAAAATGGTAAAAATATACCATGTACAGTCCTTGAAGTAGGTCCATGTGTCGTTACCCAAGTCAGAACCAAAGAGGTGGACGGGTATGAAGCGTTGCAACTTGGTTTCGATGACAAAGCAGATAAAAGAGCGATCAAAGCTGAGCTAGGTCACTTTAAAAAAGCTGGAACATCTGCAAAGAAAAAAGTCGTTGAAATTCAAGAATTTGAAACGGAATACAAATTAGGTGATGTAATCACTGCAGATTTGTTTAATGAAGGCGACTTTGTAGATGTACAAGGTGTGTCTAAAGGAAAAGGATTCCAAGGTGTTGTAAAACGTCATGGGTTTGGCGGTGTTGGGCAATCAACACACGGTCAGCACAATCGTTTGAGAGCACCAGGATCTATTGGAGCGTCTTCAACGCCTTCACGTGTATTTAAAGGTATGCGTATGGCAGGAAGAATGGGAGGCGAGAAAGTAACAGTTCAAAACCTTAGAGTTTTAAAAGTGGTTGCGGATAAAAACCTTTTAGTTGTAAAAGGGGCTGTTCCAGGACACAAAAACTCTTACGTAATCGTTCAGAAGTAATGGAAGTAAAAGTATTAGATATAAACGGTAAAGAAACTGGAAGAACAGTTGAACTTTCGGATTCTGTTTTTGGTATTGAGCCTAATCAACATGCTATTTATCTTGATGTAAAAAGATATTTGGCTGCGCAACGTCAAGGAACGCATAAGTCAAAAGAGCGTGGAGAAATTGCTGGTTCAACAAGAAAAATCAAAAAACAAAAAGGAACAGGTACTGCACGTGCAGGATCTATTAAAAGTCCTGTGTTTAGAGGTGGAGGTAGAATTTTTGGACCAAGACCTAGAAATTACTCAGTTAAATTGAATAAAAACCTAAAAAGATTGGCTAGAAAATCAGCGGTTTCTTTGAAAGCTCAGGAGTCTAATTTGGTTGTTATTGAAGACTTCGACTTTGAAACTCCAAGCACTAAACAATTTGTTAATGTGTTGAAAGCTTTAGGTTTAGAAAATAAAAAATCGTTGATGGTGTTGGGGGAATCAAATAAAAACGTATATTTGTCTTCTCGCAATTTGCAGCGAGCTTCTGTTGTAACAGGTTCAGGTGTAAATACTTACGACGTTATGAATGCAGGTTCATTGGTGGTTACTGAGGGGGCTGTAGAGGAAATTGTTGAAAATTTAAGTAAATAATAGGGAAAATGAGTATATTAATCAAGCCTATAATTACAGAAAAAGTAACTAAAGACGGCGAATTATTTAATCGATTTGCTTTTGTTGTGGATAAAAGAGCTAACAAGGTAGAGATTAAAAAAGCGGTTGAAAGTGCTTATGATGTAACGGTATTAGAAGTAAATACCATGATCTATAGAGCTGATCGTTCTGTTAAATATACAAAAAGCGGAATGATTAGTGGAAAAACTAATGCTTACAAAAAAGCAATAGTTCAATTAAAAGAAGGAGAAACCATAGATTTTTATAATATCTAAGAAAAATGTCAGTTAGAAAATTAAAACCTATTACCCCGGGTCAGCGTTTTAGAGTTGTTAATGGTTTTGACGCTATTACAACTGATAAGCCGGAGCGCTCATTGTTAGCAC
>DATGOD010000112.1:0-10548 GCA_035306305.1 Flavobacterium sp. | reverse complement strand
ACACGTGATTGGCATCGAGCAAGTAGCGGTCGATTTCGTTAAAGTCGGTGAGTAAAGTTTTTGCCCAACTGCTAAATGTGTCAAAATCTTGCAGATTATCGGGGTGGATGTTTTTATATACTTCATAAAACTCGAACAACAAGGCAACGGAGTCCAGTTTTTCGATACCCGACATCTCACCTATAAACTCTTCGATGCTCCAAATGGTTGGGGCGAAGATGGGTTGATGCATCAGGGACTTGAATTCGTTGAGCAGGAAAACTTTGGCTCTTTTGCTGGGCAGAACAATGATTATATCGTTTAACGATTCGTTTTCGTTGGTAATATGCTGGGCAAGTTGGTTTAAATATTTTTGTGTGGACATCGCTTTTGTATTTCAAACAAATATCGCGTTTTGCCCGGAGAAAACATTGTTTTGAGGAGGAAATTAAAAAAGTCCTTCCAAATTTTTCTATTCAGAAGGACTGTTCAATTAAAACAAAGATTATCTATTTCACGCTTTCTGCCAACCTTACAAACTCAGCTTTGTAACCGTCTTCATCATTCTGGATTCCTTGTTTGGCTAATTTCACAATATCTTTGGTTTCTTTATTCGTTATCAATTTCGAATCGCGAAGTTTCAACCCTAACCAAGCAACTGTCGAAGCGAATTTAAAATCTTTAGAAGCTCTACTCAAACTAATCGATTGGTTTTTAATAGTTTGAACCATTTCAATACTTTTACCTTCTTTCGGTTTTTTGTACCGGAATTTGACGGTAGCTAATTCGTTTTGATAATTGTTTTTTGGTGTATTTTTGGTGTATTTCAAATCGGGTTCTTGCGAATAAAATTCACTTTCCACACCAACCGGAATTACTTCATACAAAGCCGTAACCGTGTGTCCGCTACCCAATTCGCCTGCATCAACAGCATCGTTGGTAAAATCTTCGTTACGCAATTTTCGGCTTTCATAACCCACCAAACGATATGCCTGAACGTGTGCCGGATTAAATTCTATCTGAATTTTCACATCTTTGGCAATCGCAAACATATTGCCTCTAAACTCTTTACCGAGAAAACGATTCGCTTCTTGAATGTTGTCGATATAAGCTTAATTTCCGTTTCCTTTTTCAGACAAAGTCATCAATTTGCTATCTTTATAATTGCCCATTCCAAAACCTAAACAAGTAAGAAACACCCCACTTTTGCGTTTTTCTTCAATCAAATTTTGCATTTCTTCATCAGAAGATTTTCCGATATTGAAATCGCCATCGGTTGCCAGAATGATTCGGTTATTGCCGTTTTTTATAAAATGTTTTTCTGCCATTTCATAAGCCAAATCTAAACCTGCCGCTCCCGAAGTTCCTCCTCCGGCACGCATATTGTCAATGGCATCAACGATTTTTTTCTTGTCAGACGCTTTCGTTGGTTCCAACAAAACTCCTGTTCCGTTCGCATAATAAACAATCGAAACCCTATCGTCATCACGAAGTTTATCTAATAATACCTTCATTGAAGATTTCAAAAGAGGTAATTTATTCGGCGATTCCATTGACCCTGAAACATCGACCAGAAAAACAAAATTGGATTTCGGTAATTTGTCGGTCGGGATTTCCTTTCCTTTCAAACCGATTTTCAACAATTTATGGTTCGGATTCCAAGGTGCATCACTGTATTCGGTGTGAATCGCAAAAGGATGTTTTCCTTTGGGTTGTGCATAATCATATTTAAAGAAATTTATCATTTCTTCGATACGCACTGCATCTTTTGGCACGGTTTGTCCGTTGTTGAGAAAACGGCGAATATTGGTATAAGACGCATTATCTACATCAATAGAAAAGGTTGAAACCGGATTGGTTTGTGCACTCTCAAACGGATTTTCGGTAAAATTCTCATAGGATTCTGAATTTTCTGAAACAATATTTGTATGCTTATTTTCTTTTTTAGTTAGAATATTCAATCCAGAAACTTGACCTTGTAAATTTTGTACAATCGAAACATTTGGACGACCTTCAATGGTTTTTGAAGTTACCGTGCTTATAGCTGCCTCAGAACGTGACCTAGAAACTGTTCTATAGCTATTAATAACTAATTCATCCATCTGATATTCTGGTCTTCCCGACTCTTCTGCTTTTCCTGTTTGCATTCCATCGGATTTTAAAACTCCTCTATCCCCGTAGTCTACTTCTTTATCCGCACGTCCGGAAGTTGTTGAGTCATCAAAGTCTTCTTGCATTGTAACAACTTCTTGGTCTTTTTTCACCTCTGGCTGAACAAAAACCTGTTCTTTTTCAGATTCTACTACCTTATCTTCTACATCTTCGTAAGCATACACATCTTCTTTAGTTTCTGTTTGTTGATCTAATATATCTTTGGCTTTCTTTTCATCAATAACGATTCTTTTTTCGTTTTCGACAGGCAAATGTTCTTCTGTTTCCGGTTGATTTATAAACCGTATTCCCAACGAAACAAAGACTAATAAAGCCGCTGCAATTCCTGCATATTTCCAAAACGGAACAACTTTTTTGGTAGGTTTCCGGTCTAATTTCTGTTCGATTTTGTCCCAAATCTTATCCATATTCTGGAAAGATTTCGGTTGCTGTTCTTCCGCGAGCTTACGGAAGTGTTTGTCTATATTTTTATCTTGATTTTCCATAGCTTTCAGGTGTTTGGTTGTAAAACAATTCGATTAATTCTTTGAGTTTGGTGCGTGCCACATTGAGTTGCGATTTGGTCGTTCCTTCAGAAACGTTTAATTGTTTGGCAATTTCTTTGTGCGAATAACCTTCAATCGCATACAAACAAAAAACGGTTTTTGCACCTTGCGGTAAATAATCCAACAATTTCAGGACGTCTTGTTCGTCCAACGGATTATCATTTTTCTCTTTCACGAAAGACGTTTCTGCGACATCTTCCACATACAGTTGTCGTTCTTTTTTTCGCCGGATGGTCAGCAAACATTCGTTGATTACGATTCGTTTTGCCCAAACTTCAAAAGCAGCGTTTTCTTTTAATTGCTCCAATTTTGTAAAAATGGTATAAAAGGCATCTGCCAAGGCTTCCTCGATTTCTGTATCTTGTTTTAAATAATGTTTGCAAACAAGATACAGCTTCGGAGCCAACAGCTCGTACATCCGCCGTTGCGACGTACGCTCCATTTTCCTGCACTGATTGATTAAATTTTCATCCATATTGAAATATATCTTTACTTATAAAGAGTACCAAAACACCTAAAAGGTTGGGATAAGGTAGGATTTTTTTCTGAGATATTCATTTTATTTTCATTTACCAATCTAATTGACTCAATCAAAAAACGACTATAATCATCAGATTTCAAACATCTTAACTCGGCAAAAACTGTTGTTTTTTTAAAACTAAAAATATGGTGCTTCATTTTTAATAATATTATTACTTTTGTAGGAGTAATTTTTTCACAATCATATTTAACTAATCAATATGAGAACAATACAATTTAGAGAAGCAATTTGTGAAGCGATGAGCGAAGAAATGCGTCGCGATGAGAACATATATTTAATGGGCGAAGAGGTTGCCGAATACAACGGTGCATACAAAGCCAGTAAAGGTATGTTGGACGAATTTGGTTCGAAACGCGTTATCGATACGCCGATTGCTGAGTTGGGTTTTGCCGGAATCGGTGTGGGTTCTGCCATGAATGGTTTGCGTCCGATTGTCGAGTTTATGACCTTCAACTTTTCGTTGGTTGGTATCGACCAGATAATCAACAACGCAGCAAAAATGCGTCAAATGTCTGGTGGACAGTTCAACATTCCGATTGTTTTCCGAGGACCGACTGCTTCTGCAGGACAATTGGCTGCCACGCACTCGCAAGCGTTTGAAAACTGGTATGCCAACACGCCAGGACTCAAAGTGGTTGTACCTTCAAATCCATACGATGCCAAAGGTTTGTTGAAATCGGCTATTCGCGATGACGACCCGGTTATCTTTATGGAATCGGAACAAATGTATGGCGACAAAGGTGAAGTGCCTGAGGGAGAATACACCATTCCGTTGGGTGTTGCCGACATCAAACGAGAAGGGACAGATGTAACTATTGTTTCTTTCGGAAAAATTATCAAAGAAGCTTATATTGCTGCTGATGAATTGGCAAAAGAAAATATTTCTTGTGAAATCATTGATTTGCGTACCGTTCGTCCGATGGATTACGATGCGATTATCAAATCGGTACAAAAAACCAATCGATTGGTTGTTTTGGAAGAGGCTTGGCCTTTTGCGTCGGTAGCTTCAGAAATCACCTATATGATTCAAGAAAGAGCGTTTGATTATTTGGATGCACCTATTCAGCGAATTACTACCGCAGATACGCCTGCTCCATATTCACCTGCTTTATTGAAAGAATGGTTGCCAAATGCGAATGATGTTATCAAAGCTGTAAAAAAAGTAGCTTACAAATAAAATTAGTTCAGTATCTTTGAAACTCCAACACAAAATTGTGTTGGAGTTTTTTTACTATGAAAAACTGGAAATACACCATATTGGCTTTTTTGCTAACGCTTGTTGCTCAGGCACAAACCACAGTAGGCGGAACTGTTACGGACGATGCGGGAAATCCGCTCTCTTATGCAGAAATCTATTTTGAGGATTATGCCGAAGGAACGGAAAGCGACGAAAATGGCAACTTTTATTATCAATCGCAGCAAACCAAAGACACGCTTATCGTTTCGTTGGTTGGTTATGAAGCGTATAAACTCGCACTGAAACAGAGAGAAAATCTGAATTTGAACATTCGTTTATTGTCAAACAACGAACTGAAAGAGATTACGATTTACACCGGAAAAACTTCTAAGAAAAATAATCCGGCGTTGGATATTCTTCGCAAAGTTTGGGGAAATAAAAAACAAAACGGCGTTCGCCGATACAACCAATATCAATTTGAAAAATACGAAAAAATCGAATTTGCTATCAATCCTGCCGACAGCTCTCTCATCAATAGTAAACTGTTTAAAGGAATGGAGTTTGTATTTGATTATATCGACACGACATCGAATTTAGGCAAAGACAATCTTCCTGTTTTTATCAATGAAAAAATTGTTGAAGTATATGGCGACAACACTTCGTCGCAGAAAAAAGAATTGCTGAAAGCCAACAAAAATTCTGGTTTTGACAACAATCAGCATATTGAGGCGTTGCTCAATGATTTGTATGCAGATTATGACATTTATGATAATTATATCAAAATATTCGACAAAGATTTTGTGAGCCCGATTTCGACAACCGGAATCAACGTGTATAACTACGTATTGAGCGACACAGCTTATATCGATAATAAATATTGTTACGAAATTACCTACTATCCGAGGAGGAAAGGCGAATTGACTTTCAGAGGAAGTTTTTGGGTAAATGACAGTATTTGGGCAGTTAAAAAAATTGACATGACTGCCAGCGAAGATATGAATGTGAACTGGATTCGAGGCATTTATATGGAACAAGAGTTTAAAAGCTTGGACGACAAAACGCTGTTGCTGACCAAAGATGTTTTTCATGCCGATTTTTCTCTTCGCAAGAAAGAAGAAGCCAGAGGTTTGTATGGCAAACGTACTACCCTATACAGCAATTACTTATTTGACCTCAAAAAACCCGACGAATTTTACAAAAGTCAGCTGAATACCTACAACGAAAGTATTTTGAACAAGCCTGATGAATTCTGGGAAAGTTATCGTTTTGAACCTTTGACAGAAAAAGAAATGGGTATTTACCAAATGCTCGACGAATTACAAGAAAACAAAAAATTTCAATGGTACACCAATTTAACAGCCACTTTAGGAAGCGGTTATTGGCAACTCGGCAAGTTTGATTATGGTCCGATTTTTTCAACCTTTGGTTATAACGATATTGAAGGTTTGCGAACTCGGGTTGGAGGACGAACTTATTTTGGTCCGAATGACAAATGGCGGATTGAAGGTTTTGGTGCATACGGCTTCAAAGACGAAGCGTTTAAATATGGTTTACTTGGCAAATATATGATTGACACCAAACATCGGTTTATTATTTCTGCCGGAACAAGGCATGATATTGAGCAAACTGCTTCAAGCCTCTCGCCTATCACAGATGTTCTTGGTCGAAGTTTGGCTTCAAATTCATTGTTGATGAGTGGCGATAACACCAAACTCAGCGAAATTAAATTGGTCGTACTTGGATTGGAAATAGAACCGATAAAAGATTTGAAATTTTCGGCTAATTTCTCGCATAAGAAATTGCGTTCTGCCTCACCGAATTTTGACATTAGTTTTTATACAGACTTGAGCCAACAAGAAACTAAAAACGAATTGAATCAATCCGATATTAATATTTCTTTGGATTATACACCTGGGCAAAAAACAGTTGGTTATGGCGTGGACAGAACTTTGGTTGACGAGCGTTTTCCGAGGCTTTATTTCAACTACACTTTGGGCGTTAAAGGCATGCTGAACAGCGACTTTGATTACAAAAAACTACAATTAATGTATCGTCATCCGATTTTGATAGGCGGATTTGGCTGGTTTACACCAACAATTGAATTGGGCAAAACATACGGCGAAGTACCACTGTCTTTGCTAAGTGTAATTCCTGGAAATCAATCCTATTTTTCGGCTAATAATGGCTTTAATCTTTTGGATTACTACGAATTTATTACTGATGAATATGCCACACTCAAGCTTGAACATAATTTTGATGGACGCATATTTTCGAGAATTCCGTTTGTACGCGATTTGAATTTGAGAGAATTTGTTGGAATTAAAGCTGCTTACGGGACAATTTCTGACCGTAACAAAGCTTTGAACGCATCGAATATTCCGTATAACGCCCCCGACGAAAAGGTGTATTACGAATATTTTGTAGGAGTAGGAAATATTTTTAAATTCATCCGAATTGATTTGAATTGGCGAGGAAACTATGCTCATCCAGATGCTCGAAAGTTTAGTATCAATATGAGTATGGGCTTCCATTTTTAAAATTTTAAATCATTACTAAAGCAAAATTCATTACCTTTGTCGCGATTTTTAAGATTTGTTAAATTTATATTATTATGACAGATACCACAACTTTCGATGTATTTATCGAAATTCCTGCGGGAAGCAGAAACAAATACGAATTTGATTTTGACATGAAAATGATGCGTTTTGACCGCCTCTTGTTTTCATCTATGAAATATCCTACTGATTATGGTTTTATTCCGGAAACTTTGGCTTTGGACAACGATCCGTTGGACGTTTTGCTTATGGCGACAGAACCAACTATTCCGGGATTATTGGTTGAAGTAAAACCTATCGGTGTGTTCTATATGTCTGACGATAAAGGGAATGACGAAAAAATCATCTGTGTGCCAACAGGAGATCCTTTGATGCGTGAATTAAACGATTTGAACGACATCAACAATCATCTTCTTAAAGAAATCGAACATTTCTTTAAAGTATATAAAGATTTGGAAAACAAAAAGGTAGAAACCAATGGTTTTGGCGATAAAGCTGCAGCCATCGCTATGATTAAAGAATGCCAAGAGCGTTTTGCTCAACTACCAGAAGACAAACAAAAAGCATACAGCATCAGATAATTAAAAACCGCCTCATTTTATAAAATGAGGCGGTTTTTAATAACAACTAATTTTTATCCAAAATTTCCTTCTGCATAACGTTTGGTCAATTCTTCTTTTGGTTTTTTCAAAAACTTGGTTGGTTTTCCCAAATTCAATCAAATCACCTAAGTACATAAACCCTGTATAATCAGCCGTTCGGATAGCTTGTTGCATATTGTGTGTAACAATCACAATGGTATTTTTTAAAGGCATATTTTCAAAAATATTAATTCTTAAACTCGCAATATCTCAAATTGTTTCACAAATTTCTTTTTTTGTTGTTGAAAAAGTAAATGATTATTAACCACAAAACCAACGATTTTTCGCACTCGTTTTTCAAGGCTATAATGATTGATGATAATAATAAAACCTATTCAAAAGAAGTCGCTTTCAGGTAGTTGAAAATTTAATCCCCGCAAAATAGTGAATTAGCTAATACATAAAAATACAACCTCATTAAAATACTAAAGGATTTGATTTCAAAAAGATAAGGTTGTCGAAAACAATAAGCGAATATTTGTACAAACATCCACGAAATTCTTATACACAAAAATTGATAAACACCCACTCTAAAGAAACTTATATTTTACCTATCCGTAACATTAGTTTAACACATTACCAAGTCATAAAATAGATATTTGCTCCAAAATTTAATATTCGCATGGAAAACTTGTATTTAGTTATGTTGATTGTAATGGCAGTATTAGCCATCATCGACATCACTGTTGGGGTAAGTAACGACGCGGTAAACTTTCTAAACTCTGCCGTTGGCTCAAAAGCTGCCCCTTTCAAAACTGTTCTAATCGTTGCTTCTATCGGTATTCTCATCGGAGCATTATTCTCCAGTGGGATGATGGAAATTGCCCGAAGTGGTATTTTCGTCCCTTCCATGTTTAGTTTTCAAGATGTCATGATTATCTTTTTAACGGTAATGATTGCCGATATTATATTGTTAGACATTTTCAATTATATTGGTTTCCCAACTTCCACCACAGTCTCTGTGGTGTTTGAATTACTCGGAGCCGCATTTTGTTTGGCTTTGATTAAAATACTTAGCGACAACGGATTATCTGACCAAGTACTCGATTACATCAACACAAGCAAAGTTTCCCAAATCGTTATCAGTATTTTACTTTCTGTGGTATTGTCTTTTGCCTTAGGTGCTTTGGTACAATATATCACACGGATATTTTTTACTTTTAGTGCCGACGAACGCATCAAAAAAGCAGGAGCTATTTTTGGCGGTATTGCCATCACTGCCATTAGCTTTTTTATATTGATTAAAGGCGTAAAAAATCTAAGTTTTGTTTCAGACGCAACCAACCTATGGATTAAAGAACATCAACTACTCATCGTTGGAATCAACTTGGTTGGATGGACGATTATTTCTCAAATCTTAATCCGCGTTTTCAAAGTAAACATCCTCAAAGTCATTATCCTTATCGGAACATTTGCCTTGGCGATGGCATTTGCCGGAAACGATTTAGTAAACTTTATTGGTGTGCCTATTGCCGCTATACAGTCCTACGGCTTTTTCACTGCATCAGGAGCAACCGATGCCACATCGTATATGATGGGCGAATTGGCAAGCAACGAAATTGTCGCTCCTTTCTACTATTTACTTATCGCCGGAATTGTAATGACACTGACGCTTTGGACTTCCAAAAAAGCACATCACGTAATGGAAACCGAGCTGAGCTTGAGTAACCAAAACGAAGGTGCCGAAAAATTCAACGCCAACTTTTTGTCCCGAATCATTGTACGTGGTTTTGTATATGTAGGCAAATTGACCAATGCAATCCTTCCGGCAAGACTTCAAATCAGAATCAATAGTCGTTTTGAAAAACCAATTGTCAAAAAAAGTAAAGACGACGCCAAGCAAGAACATTTCGATATGATTAGAGCATCGGTAAACCTCATCGTAGCGAGTATTCTCATCTCTATCGGAACATCCATGAAGTTGCCGCTATCAACAACCTATGTAACGTTTATGGTAGCCATGGGTACATCACTTGCTGACCGGGCATGGGACAGAGATAGTGCCGTATTCCGTGTTGCCGGTGTCTTTAATGTTATCGGCGGGTGGTTCCTGACTGGTTTCTCAGCCTTCATGTTAGCTGCCACAGTAGCGGCAATAATGTTTTTCGGCGGACAATTCGGTATCATAGCCATGCTTGCACTACTTACATTTATCCTTTACCGCAGTAACAAACAATACAAAGAAAAAGCCAAAAACAAAGCCCAGACTGACGTGCCGGTTTTTGATGAAGATGATATCGCGTCTATTCAGAAAATCAACCAAAAGAATACACAGCAGATAGCCAAAATCCTCGAAAAAATAAATAACAAACTTAGCAATTCCATATTGGGATTGGAGCAGGAAAACAGCAAGTTTTTCATAGATAATAAAAAGGACATCAAAAAGCTGAACAAATCCATTGAAGGACTTAAATCCGACTTCTATGTATTGATGAAAGAAATGGATTCCAATGTAGTGGATTCAAGTAAATTCCTTATCAAATCATACGGAAACCTGCAAAATGTAGTGCTTAGCTTAGATTTTATTAATAATGCAGCAAAAGCTCACATAGCGAATAACCACAAAAAACTGAAAAAATCTCAGATTAAAGATTTGGCAAAAATTAGTGTGAGCCTTTCCGAATTACTGTTCGTTGCGAGAGAGTTCTTCCTGAATGCCGACACGGAACAAACAGAAAAAGTCAATGAGCTATGTGAGAAATCCCGTGAAATCATTGATAATTCTATGTCGAGAGAAATCAGCAGAGTAAAGAAAGACAAAACCAGCCAAAAAGCAAACACTCTGTTTATGAGCATATTACTTGAAACAAATTATATCGTTGACAGAGTAAACAAACTGGTTTCTTCTTATGAATATCACAAATAATCAATAAAAATTGTTTAAAACAACTTTTATTCTTGTGGATTACAGAAAAATTCGGGTAAGACTCTAAAACCT
>DATGOD010000111.1:0-5183 GCA_035306305.1 Flavobacterium sp. | reverse complement strand
TTTGCTCCGATTTTATATGTAATGAAATATAACACGGTTGAAGAAGCGATCGATATGCAAAACGACGTTCCGCAAGGATTGTCCTCGGCGATGTTTACTACTAATATGAGAGAGGCAGAATTGTTCTTATCTCATGCAGGTTCTGATTGCGGAATTGCCAATGTAAACATCGGTACGTCTGGAGCAGAAATCGGTGGTGCATTTGGTGGAGAAAAAGAAACCGGTGGCGGACGCGAATCTGGTTCAGATGCTTGGAAAGCGTATATGAGAAGACAAACCAATACCATCAACTACGGCAAAGAATTGCCGTTGGCACAAGGGATTAAGTTTGATTTTTAATAGTTAGTATATTTTGGAATGAAAAAACAGCCAAACGCACGTTTGGCTGTTTTCGTTTTTTAAAAATAAAACGATAATTTATTTGTTTCCTTCCAAATAAATTTGGAAACCTATTGCGGCACCTAAGCCGTTTTGTGCCGTAGCATTAGCCGACTGTGACTTAGAATAGTTGTACCCTGCGGTTACTTCCAACGCCACATTTCTTGAGATGAAGTGAGCATAACCTCCGTTGATACCAAAAGCAAAAGAAGTGTCTGTTGTTCCTTCACTACCTCCGGTAACACCTAAATCAACTTGTCCGAAAAAGCGACCGGTGGCACTGGCTCCTTCCGGAAAGTAATATCTGGCGAAAGGTTTGATACCATATCCCCAAATGTTGTCGCCGTTTTTCACGGTAGAAAAACCTAAATCAATTCCCAGACCAATTGCGATTCCGTCAGAGATGAAATAACCGGCTCTCGGCATGAAGTTGATATTAAAGTTTTCGCTCTCAAAAGAGTAACCCAATGCACCTATCGAACCTCCTACTAACCAGTTTCCTTTTTGAATAGGTTGAGTTCCAACATTTTCAGAGTGCTTAGGAACGGTGATGTCCTGTGCATTCGCTGTACCGAATCCGGCAAGAACTAATCCTGCCATAATAAACATTTTTTTCATATAATTATTTTTTAGTGTTAGTACTATTCTTATCGCGAAACAAGATTGTTAAGAATAGTATTCGTATCAAAAATACGAAAAAAATAGTATATATAAAAGTATTTGTAAATAAAATCTTACTACGAAGCCGTTAATTCTCCGCAAAAAGGTTGCTGAAATTGCACAGAAAAGTCTGTATGAGAAATTTTTTCCGAGAGCAAAACCATCATTTTAGTAATTGCCGATTCGGTAGTAATATCATGCCCGGAAACTACACCAATTTTTTTGAGAGCCACACCGTTTTCATATTTGTTCATATCCACGCTTCCACCCCAACATTGCGTTACATTGACGACTTTTACTCCACGATCGATAGCGTTTTTTAAAGCATTGATAAACCAAGATTCGGTCGGAGCATTACCTGCTCCGTATGTTTCCAAAACAATTCCTTCCAAATCAGGAATATGAAGAATACTTGCCCAAACTTGCCGACTGATTCCGGGAAAGATTTTCAAAACACAAATATTCGAATTTAGGTTTTTATGTACATAAAATTTTTCTGGATGCGTGTTTTTCAGCAACAGCTCTTTATTGATTTTAAGGTGCACGCCCGATTCTGCCAAATGTGGAATATTCGGCGACGTAAAAGCATTAAAATGTTCTGCACTGATTTTGGTTGTTCTGTTTCCGCGATAAAGTTTATATTCAAAATACAAGCAAACTTCGTAGATTGCCGGTTGATTATTTTCTCTAAGCGAAGCAATTTGTATGGCTGTGATGAGGTTCTCTTTAGCATCGGTTCTCAAATCTCCGATAGGCAATTGAGAGCCGGTCAAAATAACTGGTTTGCTGAGGTTTTTGAGCATAAAACTCAATGCCGATGCGGTGTATGACATGGTGTCTGAACCGTGAAGGATGACAAAGCCATCGTATTTGTGATAATTTTTTTCGATAACTTCTGCCATATTTACCCAATAGTCAGGGTTCATGTCTGAGGAATCGATAGGTTGATCAAATGAAAATGTCGAAATTTTACAGTCTAATAAATGCAGCTCCGGAATTTTATCTAATAATTGGTCAAAATCAAAAGCTTTCAAAGCTCCGGTTTTCAAGTCTTTGACCATGCCGATAGTTCCTCCGGTATAAATCAGTAATATTTCTGGCTTATTTGTCATTGTTTAATTGGATTTTGTGTGAAACCGGATTGGCATACATTGCCAAAAAACCATTGACCATATTTGCATTGTTTTTGTCTACACGAAGTTCTAACCTTCTCAAAAACAGTTGTTTTTCTTCTTCAGTATATTCTTTTTGAAAAGTTTTTGTTTTGTTGAGCAAATCATAAGCAATATAATTCGTTGGCCATAATTTATAATTGCCGACAATAGATTTATCCAAGGTTTTTGCTAATTCCTGAATTTGTTTTGCCGGATTCTGATGTTCGGCTTTTATGATTTCGATTTCTTCGTCGAGCGGTTTTCCCATCTCGATGTGAATGCGTTTTTTTTGTCCCAACACACCGCTCATCAGGTTGATAAAATCTTCATTTTTTTCTTTGATATAAATTTCATCGCTGAGTTCCGCCATCAATTGAGGCATTTTAAGTTTATCAGTTGGGTCGTATTCATAAGAAATAGAAACCGGAACAATGCGCAGTTTTTTGAAATAATCCATCAGATTTTCTTCGTCAGAATTCATTCCAATCATTTTGAGCACGCCTGTGTGTGTTTCATCCCAGCCGTCTTTGGTGCGTCCTTCTCGTTGAGCAATCCAAACCGAACGGTTTTCTTCGGTCAGTAAATGATAAATATAAGCCGACATTTCTTTCGAACTTTGCAGTAATTCGCGAGGCGAGAGTCCGCGGCGAACGATAAAGTTTCGGTTTAGTTTTGCCAATTCCATCAAAAACGATTTTTGCACCAAATTATCTCCCACTGCCGATGCGGTCATAATTTTGTTGTATTCATGCAGTTTGACATTGAGCAAACTCGTGTCTAACAAAATATCTCTGTGATTGGAGATGAAAAAATAAGACGAGTTATCGTCTAATTGTTCAAAACCGCTCACAGTCAGCTTTTCGGATGTTTTTTCCAAAATTCGCTGCATTGTGTAGTAGATAATTTGTGTTTGAAAATCGTATATAGAATGAATGTTTTGAAACAATTCGCAGAAATAACGCTCGTCTTTATCCGGATAAGTAAAGCTCATCAACGCTTTCAGCATTGGGTGCGAAGCCAGTGACATCAGCACTTGGTTGACTTCCGAATCGGGATAATATTTTAAGTTGTCGTAAGAAGACATTATCTTTTTTATTTATTATACAAATGAACGAATACTTTTTTAATCACACAATCGTTTTAGAATTTATACACGTTTTGTGCATTTCTTGTGGTGATTTCTGCCACTTCTTCCAACGTTAATTGATACAATTCCGCTATTTTTTGGGCAATTAAAGCCACATAAGCCGGTTCGTTTCTTTTTCCTCTGTGTGGCGTTGGAGCAAGGTAAGGAGCATCGGTTTCCAATACAATATGTTCAATCGGAATTTGATGAAGAAATTGGTCTATTTTTCCGTTTTTGAAAGTTGAAACGCCGCCAATACCAAGTTTTAAACCATACGAAATCGCTTGTTGAGCCTGTTGTAAATTGCCTGTAAAACAATGAAAAATGCCGAATAATTTGTCGTCTTTTTCTTGTTCTAAGATATCAAAAACTTCATCAAAAGCATCACGACAATGAATATTAATAGGCAGATTCAACGATTTTGCCCACCGAATTTGTGTTTGAAAAGCTTCTTGCTGAATTTTCAGGGTAGATTTATCCCAATACAAATCAATACCGATTTCGCCTACTGCATAGAACGATTTTTCGTTTAATTGTTTTTTTACCCAATCCAATTCTTGCTTATAATTATCAGGTTTTACCGAGCATGGATGTAATCCCATCATCAATCGAACATGGTTTGGAAATCTTTTTTCCAAAGCATACATATCTGCGGTTGTTTCGCTGTCGATGGCAGGTAGAAAAAAATTTGTAACTCCCGCTTCGATGGCTCTGGACACTACGTCGTCGAGGTCGTTGCGGAATTCTTCACTATATAAATGCGTGTGCGTATCTGTTAGTATCATACAAAAATGATTAAATTTGTCAGCAAAAATTGGTATTAATGCAAAATTTGAATGAGGCACTCAAAGATGCCGGATATAAAAAAGTCGGATTCAAATATTCCAAAACCAACCATTTATTAGTAAAAGCACGTATCAACGGAATTTCCGGAGATTTTATTCTAGATACCGGAGCTTCGGCAACTTGTGTGAGCAAAGAAGCGGTAGCGTATTTCAATTTGCAATCTGAGCAATCCGAAACCAAAGCTTCTGGTGCCGGAGCGGTAGATATGGAAACGGCTTTGTCCGAAAACAACGAACTCAAATTGGGGTATTGGAAAATAAAATCGTTTTCACTCATTGTTTTAGATTTATCGCATGTTAATCAAGCCTTGACAATGCAAAATGTTAAGCCTGTGCATGGTATTATCGGTGCCGATGTGCTTTTGAAAGGACAAGCTATCATTGATTATGGTCAGAAAAAATTGTATTTACGATGATTGTTTTTTCCATTCTTCCGCTACTTTTTCCAACTCTTGATACCATTCTTCTCCAAACTTTCTGATTAAGGGCTCTTTAAGAAACTGATATACCGTTACACCGAGTTCTTTACCCAGCGAACAAGCGTCGTCGCAAATGTACCATTTGTGGTAATTGATGGCAGAAAATTGAGCGTATTCTTTAATCCGGATTGGATAGAGATGGCACGAAATCGGTTTTTTCCAATCAATTTTTTTGTCGTTATAGGCTTGTTCAATCGCACAAAGAGCAGTTTTTCCGTCAAAAATCACATAAGCACATTCTTTTCCGTTGATTAACGGTGTTTCATAACCTTGGTCTTCACCGATAACCCATTTGCCTTGTTGCTCAATGCTTTCAATGCCTTCGGGTCGCAGATAGGGTTTTACTTTGTCGTAAATATCGTCCAGAATCTGGGTTTCTTCCTTGTCGAGCGGAGCACCGGCATCACCGTCAATACAGCATTGACCATGGCATGCCGAGAGGTTGCACACAAATTCTTTCTCAAGAACTTCGTCTGAAACAATCGTGTTTCCTATTTGGAACATACAAAATCTTTTTTGCAAAAATACAACTTATTTGCAG
>DATGOD010000110.1:0-3277 GCA_035306305.1 Flavobacterium sp. | reverse complement strand
AAAAAAACATATTAGAAATTCAGTACACAGCAAAAAATATAAATACTTAAAATTTAACAAAATACGTTTTACAGGTCATTTTAAAAAGGGAACTTATTTATAAAACACCTCTCCGGTGTATAAACGGTCAATATTTAAAGTATCGGGTTTGTGATAAAGATAAATGTGTCCCACAGAAGCGATGGTTCCCTGAATGTTATTTTTAGGATAAAGATGTATGTTTTGGTTGCTTCGATGATAAACGTTAATTTTTTTTGAAATCAGGTTTCGGGCATCGAGCGCAGAATTTGCTCCGTAAAATCCAATATCAAAAAAGTCCGTAGTTCCTTTCAATTCAAAAAAAGCAATTTGATTGTCTTCAACAGCAAGTTTTTGATTGTTGATTTTTAAATCAAAATGCGTTGAAGCACTTTCCTGATTCGGAATACTCGAAATCAAAAATAATTCGGGATAACGAAGTGTATCATTTGAAAACACGCGAAATTGTGTCCGGGAACGAATTTCTTTTAGTGTAGGCGAATGTATTTTTAGTACTGCAGTTTCATAACTTTTCAGCATTTGACACGAAATATCATTTTTTATGGTCAACACAGAATCTATAACTGAAAAACTCAGGGCGTCGATTCTGTTTTCAAAAGAATGGATTTCTAATTTATATTCTTCTGAAGGAATGATTTCTGCCGAAACATTCATCGGAATATCCACAATATGAAATGCCGCAACCGAATTTTCTTGTTGAACAGCTGCACCTTTTTCAGAGAAACAAGCATCTTCGCCGGAGCATCCAGCAAGAACCAACAATAATAAAACGATACTTTTTTTCATAATCTATAATTTATATCCCACACCAATTTCAAACGCTTCGGCTTTAGCAAAATGGGTTTTTAACGACATGATACCAAAGATTTCCGGTGTAATGTAATATCGCAATCCCAAACGCTGATACAGAGAGCCGTTTTCTTTATATTCATCGTGGAGGTAATAACCGATATTTCCTTCGGCAGTCAACCGGTTTAAATACCATTCATACCCTACAAAAGCGCCGATGCGTTTCCAATCCGTATCTTTGTCAATACTGGCTTCGGGAAAAGAAGTTGCCAAAAACGGAATCAGCTCTTTTAAAGAATTGGACAAAAATACCTCAACACCCAATTGTACTGCACCGTAATTGTTTAAAGGTTTTTCGGCGATTGCTGCAATATGATAAAACGGTTTTTGCCCCATTCCCACAATATGACTTTCATTAACACCTGTTCTAAACAAGAGGTTATAACGCATTTTTTGAGGATGATTGCTGAAAAACGATGGTCTGGTTATGACATCTTCTTCTGAAAAATGATAGGTCAATCCCAATCCCAATGCCACGGTATTGGTACTTGTATTAGGTGATTTTATGGTGGCATTGGAATGATGGATGAATAATAATCCGGCGTTTAATCCCAGATTTTTCCAAATGCGTGGCTGATCGTAACCTATCATAAAATAGGTCGAAGGCATCCATTTTGAACCATAAGCTATGTTTCTAAAGTTGGTTTCCTTGTCATACGGATTGGTCGCATAAGCTGCTCCCTGTGCAATCCGAAGCTGTAACCGCCGGTTGAGAAAATAGAAATTGTAATGCGCATACAAACCATAAATATCCCCCAAAATCTCGTTGTGACTGTTTTGTGTATGCAGCGAAAAACCAAGGTCGGGAAAGCGATACGTATGTTGCCACTCTTTATCTCCTCTTGTCCGATGATTGACAGATAAAAGCATCCCCGTAGGTTTGCCGGTAATCAAATGGTAAATGTTTTTGCTGTGCGGTAAAATAGCCCCTTGATGATAATGTGCCGAAACACTCCAGTTATTCTGAGAGAATCCCTGAAAGGCACAAAAAAGCAATAGGAAAACGGCTGATTTTCTCAATACAAACATTCTAAATATTAACCACATAGATACATAGATTTTATCAAGAATTTAAAACGATTAAGTTAGATTTATAGTTTTTATCTTCGCTAGAAATACATAGCAAAACTATGTTTTGTTTCGTAAAAACGAACTATGCAACCTTAAAAATATAGAGAAAGAAAGAAACATAAAATCTATGTGGTTAAAAATTATTCTTGCAATGTATAGCTTTTATCTAAAACAATCCGTTGATTTCCGCGTCAATCCGGTTGATAATTCCGCCTAAATCTTCGGGATTATCCACAAAATTGATAGGATCTACATCGATGATCAACAATTTTCCTTTGTTGTATTCTTTGATCCATTCTTCATAACGTTTGTTGAGTTTGTTGAGATAATCAATAGAAATCGAATTTTCGTATTCGCGTCCGCGTTTGTGAATCTGCCCAACCAGATTAGGAATTGAACTACGCAGATAAATCAGTAAATCGGGTGGTCCTACCAAACCTTCCATCAATTCAAAAAGCTGCCGGTAGTTTTCGTAATCCCGGTTTGACATCAATCCCATAGCGTGCAGATTAGGTGCGAAAATATGCGCATCTTCGTAAATTGTCCGGTCTTGAATGGTATTTTTTCCGCTTTGTTTCATTGTAAGAATGCTGCGAAAACGTGTGTTTAAAAAGTAAATCTGCAGGTTAAACGACCATCTGTCCATTGAATGATAAAAATCATCCAGATACGGGTTGTCCACCACATCTTCATAATGTGGTTCCCATTTATAATGTTTTGCCAAAAGTTGAGTTAAAGTGGTTTTTCCTGCGCCGATATTTCCTGCGATCGCTACCTGCATTCCTTTCTAATTTACGTTAAACAAAAAAAGCTTGTCGCTTGTCAAGATACTGATATTTCCGGCATTAAAAAAGGCTTTTTCAACGGTTGTTATAACTTCTTTCAGCTGCTCTTTTACATTGGTTTCAGTATCAAACAAAAATACATCATTGTTTAATTGATACAACATTTTCCTGCCATTAATTGCTAACAATCGACTGTTTTCGTCTAATGTCTGCTCTTTCATCAGTTTACCATAAATATCGATTCCATAAACTTTTGTTCCGTTTTGCCAGTAAGCATAATTTCCGGAAGAAGTAAGGAAGTCATAATGTACTACGGGGTTGCTCACAAAAACCGGTTGTTCTTTCAAAGAACTGAGAATACACCATCTTTTACTGGTTTCATCAAAAATCCAGACGGTAGATTGTGCGGTGAGTGCAGCGTAAGAAGCGTCAATTTCAGGGAATCTTTCGGAAAGCACCCATCGGTCTTTGATACTCAGTTGATTGTCTAAAATGACCAATTGCCGTGTGTTTTTATAAAAAACAAGTTGCTG
>DATGOD010000109.1:0-15558 GCA_035306305.1 Flavobacterium sp. | reverse complement strand
GTTTTATGAAGTATATAAAAACATCCACCCCGATAATCTGCAAGATTTTGACACATTTAGCAGTTGGGCAAAAACTTTACTCACCGACTTTAACGAAATCGACCGCTACTTGCTCGATGCCAATCACGTGTTTTCGTATCTTAAAGACATCGAAGATATAAAACATTGGGCTGTTGACACCGAGCAACACACCGATATGATTAAGAATTACCTCTATCTGTGGGAGCAAATGCCAGTTTATTACCAAGCGTTGCATGAATATTTTACAGCCAACAATTTTGGCTATCAAGGCTATATTTATAGAAAATCGGTCGAAAACTTATCCGATTTTGCTAAGCAGTTTACAGATAAAAGATGGTATTTCGCCGGATTTAACGCCCTGAACCAAGCCGAAGAAAAGATATTTCAATATTTTGCCGAAGAACATCAAGCACAAATCCTCTGGGATATTGACGAACATTTCCTGAATGATATTAATCACGAAGCAGGTTATTTTGCTCGAAAAATCAAATCGGAATGGAAGCGCTATAAAACGCATCCGTTTGAACAAATCGTCAATGAATTTGGCAAAGAAAAACATATTGAAATCATTGCCACGCCAAAATCGGTCGGACAAGCGAAAATTGCCGGAAGCATCATCAAAAAAAACAAAGACAACGGACAATCAACCACCGATATGGCAGTTATTCTCAGTGAAGAAAAATTACTTTTGCCGATGTTGTATGCTTTGCCCGAAGATATCGGTGATATCAACATCACGATGGGGTATCAAAGCAAGTCAAATCCTGTTCAATTGCTGATTAACGCTATATTTAAGTTGCAGGTCAATGCTTATCGCCGCAACCCCAAACAATGGGTTTTCTATTACAAAGAATTGATTGACGTACTCGAAAATCCTCTGTTGTCTATGTTGGTAAATACCCAATCGGCGATTGCCAAAATCCGTAAGCAAAACTATACGCACATCAGTTTTGATATGTTGGCGGACTGGTTGCCCGAAATTCAACAAATACTCATTAAATGGGACGTCTCACCAACCGAAATTATCCAAAATATTCAAGAAGTAATTTTGTCTTTACAGCAAAAATTAAAAGACAACAAAGATGATGTAACCCTGACTTTCTTGTATAGCGTCTATCAGATTATCAATCAGTTGAATTACTATATTTCTAAATACCAAACCGTTGAAAATGTCGAGCAGCTTTTTGAAGTATATAAGCAAATTGTCGATTGGGCTGAGGTTTCTTTTGAAGGCGAACCCCTCAGCGGATTACAAATTATGGGCGTGTTAGAAAGCCGAACCCTCGATTTTGAAACTTTGATTATCACTTCGTTGAATGAAGGTGTTTTTCCTGCCGGAAAAGGCGAGCAATCCTTTATTCCGTATGATGTGAAGTTAGAATTAGGTCTGCCTACCTATCGTGAAAAGGATGCGATATATACTTATCATTTCTACCACGCTATACAACGAGCAAAAAACATTTATTTAATCTATAATTCCGATTCTGATGGCTTAGATGCCGGGGAACCAAGCCGTTTTATTACACAAATCGAGATGGACGCACATCCGAATCATCACGTCAATAAACAACAATACTTTGCTTATTTACCAGACAAAGCACATCAGCCTTTTTCTATCCGAAAATCCGAAAAATTGCAGGGCAGATTACAACAAATGGCAACCGAAAAAGGATTTTCTCCCACCGCTTTTACCAGTTATTTACGCAACCCGAAAGATTTCTATTTTCAATATGTATTAGGTATCAATCAATCAGATGAAGTAGAGGAAAATATCGCTTTGAACACCCTCGGAACGGTAGTGCACAATGTGTTGGAGAATCTTTTCCAGCCTTGTGTTGAGGTTTTGCTCACTACCGAAATGCTTGAGCAAATGAAAACCAAAGTGCGGGCAGAAGTCGAAAAACAATTCTATGAAATTTATAGTCAAAGCTACCAGAAAGCAGGAAAGAACCTGTTGGCATTTGAAGTAGCTGTGCAAAACATCAACCAATATTTAGACTATGAAATATCGAATATTCGTCAAGGCGATAAAATCGAGATTTTAGCATTAGAAACCCGATTAGAAACCATAATTGAAGACGACAAACTGCCTTATCCGGTGAAATTAATCGGATATGTGGACAGAATCGAACGACGAAATGACAAATTGCGAATCATTGATTACAAAACCGGTAGAGTAGAAGGGACTGAGGTTGGTGTAACTGCCGGAAACTTTGTTACCGAAAAGAAATCCAAAGCGATGCAGTTGCTGGCTTATGCTTTGATGTACGGCAAGGAAGAAGAACAAATAGAAGTTGCTAATTATTCCTTTAAAAATCAGCAATCGGGATATTTGTTGTTTGCTTTAAAAGAAGGCACCAAAGTAGTTTCCAATATAGTTTCATCAGATGTTTTAGCACAATTCAAAACAGAATTGATTGATTTGTTGGTTGAAATTTTAGACGAAAAAACGGTTTATGAAGAAAGGTTGGTTTAGATGATTTTGATTTATATATTTGCTAAGAACTTAAAATTATATAGTAATGAAAGAAATAATGCTTTGTTGCGCGGCTTTGGTTTTGTTGGGTTGTAATGAAGATGAATTGGATGATAAGATAGAATTCTATAAACAACAAAATAAGTCAGAAGAAATAAAAGGTTTTTGGATATTAAAAGGAACATATGGAACTGGTTTTTTAGATACAGATGTAGAGATCGGAGATGGGTATTTTGTGAGAATTGAGGCGGGAGAAATAATGTTTTTAGATGACACTTATTTACGTTTTTTAAACAAGTCTGATAATGGTTTTTCGATGAGTGGAAAAAATCGTTTTTATTGGTTTAATGATGATCATTTTATAAAATCGGTACATAAATTGGATTTCGGTGAAAATATTTTTGAATTTCAATTACCTTATAGATTTGGACAGACAAAAGATACATTGATTGTCTTTAGTCAAGAGAAAAGAGTGTATTTAATAAAAACAGAGCCAGTAGAATATACGGAATATGTTTTTGAGTAGAGATTTAAAACCACAAAAAATCCTTAGAAAAATTTCTAAGGATTTTTTTTGTGACCCGGCTGGGGTTCGAACCCAGGACCCCAACATTAAAAGTGTTGTGCTCTACCAGCTGAGCTACCGAGTCTAAGCTTTTCTGCAAAAAGCCGATGTGACCGTGATCAGATTCGAACTGACACGTCTTGCGACACCACCCCCTCAAGATGGCGAGTCTACCAATTCCTCCACACGGCCATTTGTATATCGTTTAGATTTTATTCAAATGTTATTGAAAAATTACAACAATGATGTTGTGAGTTTTCAGTAAACAAAAAGCGTTTTTTTAATCTATTGGTAGTCGCTTTTTTGATGGTGCAAATTTAGTGTCTTTTTTTATTTTGCCAAATTTTTTTGGAAAATAAAAACCACATAAGTACCAAGATGCTTATGTGGTCAGATTTTATGTTATTTAATTTTTATAAAATTTGCTTGTGCCAACCCCGCTTGGAAGCCATTTAATAAAATCACCTTGCATATTATAAATGAGAATACTGCTTTCGCTTGCAAAATCGGTGTCTGCAATAAATACATTTCCGTTGATGACATTGAACCCGTATAAGTAGTTAGAATAATTTACACTAAATATAGGCGAAGACGGAAAATCAGGCATAGTCGCATTGATTCTGAAAACTTGATTATTGTTGGCAACAGTGTATAAATAACCGTTGTTAAGTACCAAAAATTGTGCATTTCTTGCCGAAGTAGTAACAACGTTTTTTACTAATGTTGAGCCATCTATTTTGCTGATAGTAGATTTTTCCGGTGAAGATTCGAGTACATAAATCCCATCGCCACTATTTTTAACCATTCCAGAAATAGTGTTTTCCAATTCAATGGTGTTAATCAGTTGGTCGTTGGAAAGGTCGAAAACTTCTACTTTTGAATCGCTTGCCCATGGACCAGAACCTACATATAAATAATTGTCATTGGCAAAAATTTCTTCTGCAACAATATCAACATCAATTCTTTTGATGAAAGAATTATCTTCCAAATTATATACTGTGATAAACTCGTCGCCCTCTGTCAAAACATCGCCTTGGTTGGTTACATATAATTTGTCATTGGCTACTGCGGCATATCGAGGTAACGTCATTTCTCCAGAAAGCTCGCCCTCTTTCTTAAAGGTATAACGATTTACGATGTGAATCACATTTGAATTGTTCATCACGATATAAGCCAAATCGCCGTCGAAAGTAATCGATTGTAAAACATCTCCAACCATCTCTCCTCCGTTATTTTTAGAGAAAATATTAGTCTGAATTCTCGACATATTTGGTAAAATATAAGAAACGGAGGCGTTGTTGTGGTTCATTCCCCCTTCATTCACAACAATATAGCCGTGTCTGAAACCTTGTTCGGTTTCTCCTTGATTATCGTTCGTGCTATCGTCAGAATTGCTACACGAAAACAAAAATGCGGCGGCAAATACGCCAAGTAATACTTTTTTCATTTGTTTATAGATTAATTATCAATTGTACATTATAATTTCTGCCCGGCATCGGACGATTTTCCATATTTTCATATTGGCTGTCCGTCAGGTTTTTGATATGGAAATACAAACTTACGAATTCGTTGAATTTATACCCCAATCTGGCGTGCAATATTCCGTATGGTTTTATGGTGCTTTGTTCGTTATTTTCTGCGGAAGTATAAACCTTACCGTTATAATAACCCTGCAAACTAAACAAAAAATCGTGAAAACTCAAATTTATTCCACCAAATATTTTATGTTTTGGTGTATAAACGAGTAGTTTGCCGGTTTCTTTGTTGATAGATTCATTAAAAGTATAACCAATATTTGCTTCTGTCGAAAGCGAGTTTATTTTCCATGGAATGTGATAATCGACTTCCAAACCTTTGATTTCTACTTTTTCGGTGTTTTCAGCAGCCCAAAAACCGCCAGAAGTTGGTAGCCAACGAATCATATCGTCGATTTTCATCCAATACACATTGGCTTGCAAAGTCGTTTTTCCGATAGAAATCGTATGTCCCCAATCAATCTGGAAACTGTTTTCGGGTTTTAAATCTTTGTTTCCGCCTGGTTGCCAATAAATATCATTGAGTGTTGGAGCTCTGAAATTTTTAGACAAATGGATTTTTGAAGTATAATGTTTGGAAAACTGTTGATACCATCCGGCAGAAAATAGCATTGGCGAATCATAATTATCTGCCCATTCTCGTTTCAAACCAGCTTCGATACCCGAATTTTCTTTCCATGTATATTTTGCCAAAATCGCTGCTGAAAAAATATTTTGATTCACATTTTCCAACGATGATTTTTCTCCGCCATTCTGATGATTTTTGTAATAGAGAATCGAAGAAATACTTAGTCGTTCATTAATTTGATAATCCAAATCATGTTTGGCGAGCCAAGTATTGACCGCTCCGTCAGAATAAGAATTGGTGTTGATATTTTCGGTATATTTGAATTTTTCATACAAATATCCCAATCTTAAATTACTGATTAATCGATGATTGTTTAGCTTCCAAATCAACAAATTTCGAGCGGTTTCGTTTTGATATTTTGATTTGTTTTGATAAGGCGAAAGCAACGAAAAATGCCGTTCGTCTTGGTAATAATTTGATAAAAACTGAATTTCGTTATAACGATTAATCCGATGAGCGATGGTAGTGCTCAGGCTGTGGTTTTCGTATTCTCCGTTGGTATTTTTCCAATCTCGACCTTTTATTTCGTAATCGTTTTGGCTTTGATTGTGGTTATAATTAGCCTGAACAAACCAGCGATTATTTCCGGCACTTACATTATAATTTGCCCGATAAGTGTCAAAACTTCCGGCAGATAATTGTATTTGGTGATTGAAATGTGGCGTGAATTGGACTGTATTATTCAAATGAATCGTTCCGCCAATCGCTCCTGAACCATACAATACGCTTCCGCCGCCAGCTTTAATGGCGATATTATCGTATTCTTTAAAAGATAGTGAATTAAAATCCGATTGCCCCAATAGTAAAGAGTTGATTTCGATGCCATTCCACAAAACAGAAGTTTGCTGAGCAGTTGTTCCGCGAAAAGACGGAGATGAAACCATTCCGGCTCCGTTTTCTTTGAAATAAACAGGCGAATTGGTCAGTAAAAAATCAGTCAAAGTTTCTGCACTTTTGTCGATTAAACTATCAGAAAGTATGCGTAGGTTTTGCGAATTATTGTGCGTTTGCAATCGGTTGTCGATAATGAGTTCATTCAATTCGGAAGAAATCAAACTATCCTGAGCACACGCAGGAATGGTGCATAAACCTATGATAAAAAAATAAATCAGTTTCATAAAACCTTTATTCCCGAAGGTTGTTTAATGTTATTACTCAATCAGGCAGGTCTCCTGGCTCGTTTTGTGTTTTTGCGTCTTCCCGAAAAATCAGTGACTTGTTGCAAAACAATGATAAAACATACAGTTGCGGGTACAGCACAGGCATTTCCTGTTTCCCTTTTCATGCACTTGGCAACCTGATTGCTTCGGCAAAAGTAACTTTTTATTTTATCAAAACCGCATATTATTTGCAAGGCTTTATTAAAAAGTTCTAAATTTGCTCTCAAATACTCATCAAAATATGCTTCAAAAAGATATTTACTTGTCGCTTTTCGTTTCGTTTTTATTCTTAGTTGGCTGTAAAAAAACAACACAGCAAACCGAAGATGTTGTTGGTGTTTCTAATGAAATTCAATATGCCAAAGGATTTGAGATTTATGATTATACAGATTTTAAAATACTAAAGATAACTCAACCATGGCCAGGAGCAACAACGAGTTCAACCTATGTATTGGCAAACGATGTGAATAATATCCCGGATTCGTTGGCAGATTTAACAAAAATACAGATTCCTATTCAGCGTATTGTGGCTACTTCTACAACACATATTCCGTCTTTGGTCGTATTAAACGAGGCAAATTCATTACAAGCTTTTCCAGGGTTAGACTTTATTTCTTCGGAAGAAGTTAGAGCACTTATTGCCGAAAATAAAATAAAAGAAATCGGTGATGGTGTCGGACTCAATTTTGAATTGACCGTGGATGTTAGCCCCGAAGTTGTTATCGCCAATGGAGGTAATGATAGTTATGAGAAATATCAACAGATACAACAAGCCGGAATTCCGGTGATTTACAACGGAGATTGGGTGGAATATACGCCTTTAGGCAAGGCCGAATGGATAAAACTGTTTGGTGTTTTGTATGATAAAGCCGATGAAGCAAACGCTTTTTTTGATAAAGTGGTTCACGAATATAATGAAGCCAAATCATTGGTTGAAACTGTTGATAATAAACCTGAAGTTTTCAGTGGAGCGATGTTTGAAGATGTTTGGTATGCACCGCAAGGAGATAGCTGGACGTCGCAAATTATTGCTGATGCAGGCGGCGAATATTTATGGGCAGACAAAAGCGGAACCGGAAGTTTGTCAATGGCATTTGAGCAAGTGTTAGATGATGCACAGCAAGTAGAGTATTGGATTGGTCCGGCACAATTTACTTCGTATGTAGAAATGAAAAATGCCAATATTCATTACAAAGAATTTGAAGCTTTTCAAAACAAAAAAGTATATACTTATAGTGCAAAAAAGGGAGCAACCGGCGGATTGATTTTTTATGAAGAAGCTACCAATCGTCCAGATGAGCTTTTGAAAGATTATATTCGCGTTCTTCATCCAGAATTACTCCCAGAACATGAATTGTATTTTTTAACTCCTTTAGCAGATTAATGATTTCTCGGAAAACATATTTATTTGTTTTTTTGTTCGTCGTTTTGGTAGCGATGTTTTTCGTAAATCTGGCAATGGGCAGTTTATCCATTCCGGTCTCCGAAGTTTTTTCCGTATTGTTTCAAGGTGAAGCCAGTAAACCAAGTTGGGAATATATTGTTTTGGGTTTCCGATTTCCAAAAGCAATCGTAGCGATATTAACCGGTATTTCTTTGCCAATTGCGGGTATGTTGATGCAATCGTTATTTCGTAATCCAATGGCAGAGCCTTATGTGTTAGGGCTGAGTTCCGGAGCCAGTTTAGGTGTTGCTTTAGTAGTTTTGGGAGCAGGATTTTTACCTTTAGGAATACAGCAATACGTCACCTCGCCATATAGTTTGGTATTGGCATCTGTAGCGGGAAGTTTTACAGTGTTATTTGGGGTTTTACTGGCTATTAATAAAGTGAGAAGTACAGCAACATTGTTGATTGTTGGCTTGATGTTTAGTAGTTTTTCCGGAGCTTTGGTAGGAGTATTGTCGTATTTTTCTACAGCCGAAGATTTAAAACGATTTACTTTTTGGGCGATGGGAAGTTTGAGCAATCATAGCTGGCAAGATATTTTTATCTTGTTTATTACTACTTTAGTTGGATTGGCTATATGTCTTGTTTTAACGAAATCGCTGAATACATTGATGTTAGGCGAAACTTATGCACAAACAATTGGTGTGAATATAAAAAAAACACGTTACCAAATCATTATAGCCACAGGAATTTTAACCGGTAGTGTTACAGCTTTTGTAGGGCCTATTGCTTTTATCGGTTTAGCTGTGCCGCATATCAGCCGAATTATTTTCAAAACAAGTAATCATTTCGTTTTATTTTTTGCTAATATGATTATCGGGGCAATCGTATTATTGGTTAGTGATGTACTTAGTCAAATTCCGGGTTCGAGTATCATTTTACCCATAAATGCCGTAACTTCCATCATCGGTGCACCCATTGTGATTTCGATGTTGTTGAAACAGAAGAATGTGTAAACTCCATTTTCAGTCATTTCAACTATTCGCTAAATTTTAATCAGGCTTATAGAATCACCTCGTGCAAAAATTGTAAATTTGTCTTTTTAAAACAAAACTATGTCTGCCAATATCATTCGATTACTTCCCGATCATGTTGCCAATCAAATTGCTGCCGGCGAGGTGGTACAACGACCTGCATCGGTGGTAAAAGAATTGTTAGAAAATGCGGTCGATGCTCAATCCACTTCTATAAAACTGATTATCAAAGATGCCGGAAAAACACTCATTCAGGTTGTTGATAATGGTATGGGAATGAATGAAACCGATGCCCGATTGTGTTTTGAACGTCATGCAACTTCCAAGATTTCTAAAGCCGAAGATTTATTCAATCTGCATACCAAAGGCTTTCGAGGCGAAGCATTAGCCTCTATCGCAGCGATTGCCCATGTCGAACTCAAAACCAAACCGGTCGATACCGAATTGGGTACACATTTGGTTATAGAAGGCAGTAAAGTGACCTCGCAAGAATTGGCAGTGTTGCCCAAAGGAACTTCGATTTTGGTCAAAAATTTGTTTTATAATATCCCGGCACGACGCAATTTTCTCAAATCAGACAAAGTAGAATTCCGTCATGTCGTAGATGAATTTCAGCGTGTAGCTTTGGCACATCCGAATATCGCTTTTGAAATGATTCACAACGGAAGCGACGTTTTTCAATTGCCAGCCGGTAATTTACGCAAGAGAATTGTCGGAATAATGGGCAATAAACTCGATGAAAAATTAGTGCCAATTCACGAACAAACCGAAATCGCAGAAATACACGGATTTGTAACTAAACCCGAAGCCGCTAAAAAAACAAGAGGCGAACAGTTTTTGTTTGTTAATGACCGATTTGTTAAAAGTGGCTATTTGCACCATGCAATCGTAGCCGCTTATGAAGGTTTGCTCAAAGAAGGTACGCATCCGGCATATTATATTTACCTGAATTTACCACCAAATACGATTGATATAAACATTCATCCGACTAAAACCGAAATCAAATTTGACGATGATTCGGCTTTATACGCCATTATTCGAGCAACGGTCAAGCACAGTTTGGGGCAATTCAGCATCGCACCGGTTTTGGATTTTAACCGAAATCCAGAGTTGGATACGCCTTATGAAATGCAAGGAAATGCCAGCATAAAACCAACTGTTGAGGTCGATACGAATTACAATCCTTTTGCAGAAAAAACAGTTTCTGGTAATACTTCCGGATTTAAACCGTCGAGAAGTGTTGGCGGAACAACAAAGTCAGCAAATTGGGATACTTTGTACAGCAATATTTCTACCTCTACAGATGAGATTTTGTCGTCTGTCGGGCATACATTGGAAAGTGAGCAACCGACAGAAAATCTTTTTTCAGACCAAGTCCATGAAGATAAACAAGCCAATCTGGCTTTTCAGATTCATAAAAAATATATCGTCAGTCCGATAAAATCAGGTATGGTTATTATCGATCAAAGACGGGCACATCAAAAGATTTTGTTTGAAAGATACATGAATATTTTCCGAAATAAAAACAGTTCGAGTCAGCAATTACTGTTTCCATTACAATTGTATTTTTCTTCCACAGAAATCGTGATGTTGAAAGAAATGCAAGCATTTTTGATTGAATTGGGGTTTGATTTTGAAAAAATAGAACAAGACAACATCGTTATTTCAGGCGTTCCGGTTGGCGTTGCAGAAAGCGAAGTGTCTATCGTTTTGGAAGATTTGCTCAACGATTGGCAAAATGATTTGCCTGAAGATACCGATGTCTTGCAACAACATTTGGCAAAAGCCATGGCACAAAGTTTGGCTTTGAAAAGCGGAACAATTTTGTCGGCAGATGAACAACAAAATATTGTAAATTCGCTGTTTGCCTGTCCCAACCCACAAGTGTCGCCTTTTGGTAAACTAACGTATGTGATTCAAAATATTGAAGAAATTGATAAAAAATTTATCTTATGATTCCATTAACTAATGCTGTAAAGCAGATATTAATTGTTAATATTCTTTTGTTTGTCGGAGCTAATATTGTTCCGGCTCTTTATGAATATTTACCCTTATATTATTTTGAAACTCCACAGTTTCAGTGGTGGCAAATGATTTCGCACATGTTTATGCACGCAAATTTGATGCACATTTTTTTCAATATGTTTGCACTGGTTTCGTTTGGTGTGGTGTTAGAACATTTTTGGGGGAGCAAAAAGTTTGTCCTCTTTTATTTCCTTTGCGGATTAGGAGCAGCTGCACTTAATTTGGCGGTCAATTATTTTCAGTTTCACGAAGCTTATAATTATTTGGTGAATTCTGGAATGACAAGTAATGAAATATTATCGGTTTTTAATCCTAGAATGGTCGGAGCTTCCGGAGCGATTTACGGTTTGTTGGTTGCTTTTGCGTTCATGTATCCGAATGCAGAATTGGCGATGATGTTTATCCCGATACCGATTAAAGCCAAGTATTTTGTACCGGGAATTTTAGTCTTGGATTTGGTGTTGGGACTCAATGGTGGTTCGTTGTTTGGCGGTACGACTGGCATCGCACACTTTGCCCATTTAGGCGGAGCTTTGATTGGTTTTCTGTTGATGTGGTATTGGCGAAAAAATCAGTTTAATCAAAATCGTTGGGACAGATATGGGCACTAATTGGCAAAACGAAATAAAAACGCATTTGAAAATTGCTGATACTGCACAAAAATTGATTTATGCGATTGCAGTTTGTAGTTTATTATCGTTTGTTATCGATATTTTTTTTTCCATCAATGAATGGGTAGCATTAAGCTCAAATTTCAATGAAAGTTTGCCCAAATTCTGGACTTTTGTTACCTATACTTTTTTTCATGCTGGCATATTTCATTTGCTGTTCAATCTGATAGCATTGTTCTATTTCAGTCAATTATTTACGACCTATTTCACACAGCGACAATTATTAGCAGTATTTCTTTTTGGCTCGATATTTGCTGGATTGTTCTTCGCTGTAATTATCACATTATTCGACAATCACAACAGCGTTTTGTTGGGAGCTTCAGGCGGAATTATGGCGATTTTGTTTGCCACTGTTCGCTATCAGCCCAATATGCAAGTTCGGATACCTTTGATTGGTGTGGTAAAATTATGGCATATCGCAGTAGGTTTTTTGCTTATTGATTTGCTCACGAAGTTTTCTGCCAATTTTGGCGGGCTGTTGGCACATTTTGGCGGAGCGTTGTTTGGCGTGATTTATACTACGTTGTTGCTGCAAGGAACAGATTTGTCTAAAGTATTTTTCTGGAGCAAAAAACCGAAGAAAACCCGACCAGTTGCTGGACAATCGCAAGCGTTTTCTGAGCGATACAGCAAAGCAGATAACCAAAAGAAAGTCAATGAAATTCTGGATAAAATCCGAAAGTCGGGCTATGACAGCTTGAGCAAAAAAGAAAAGGAATTTTTATTTAAACAAAAGTAAAATGAAAAGGCTATCATGGTTTAATAAAGCGATTTATATTATCAATATTTTGGTAGCTATACTCACGTTGTTGGCTTATATTTTGCCTTATCTCGCCCCAAAATTGTTTCCGCTTTTGTCGGTGCTCACGCTTTTTTTACCCGCTTTTATGGTAATTAATTTATTGTTCTCGGCTTATTGGCTGATACAATTCAGAAGACAGTTTTTGCTTTCGGCAATCGTTTTCTTAATAGGACTTACTTTTTTTAATAGTTTCTACAAATTTTCGGCAACTCATTTGCCCGAAGAACAAGACGATTTTACAGTTTTGAGTTACAATGTTCGGTTGTTTAATCTTTTTGATTGGATCAAAAACCAAAATGTAGCTGAAAATATTAAGCTGTTTGTCGAAGAAAAAAAACCGGATATTATTTGTTTTCAGGAATATTCCAATTCGGCAAAATTTGAATTTAACGATTATAAATTCCGCCATATTGTGATGCACGGGAATAAAATCAAAACCGGGCAAGCGATATTTTCTAAATTCAGAATCATCAATCAAGGTGAAATCATTTTGCCAGAGTCGGACAACAACGTTGTTTATGCCGATATTGTTAAAAACAATGATACCATTCGGGTATATAGTATTCATTTACAATCAATTAATATCAGTCCGGATATCAACGAAAGTTTAGACGAAACCAAGTCTAAAATCATTTTTAACCGAATCGGGAAAGCGTTTAAAGAACAACAGCTTCAGTCAGAATTGATTATGGCTCACATGGAAGATTTCAAAGGTCGAAAAATCATTTGTGGAGATATGAACAATTCGGCGTTTTCGTATGTTTACCGCAATATCAAAGGCGATATGAAAGATGCTTTTGTCGAAGCCGGCAAAGATTTCGGTGCAACATATAATTATAAATATTACCCCGCTCGGATAGATTATATTTTGGTTGATGAGGTGTTTGAAGTCAAGCAATTTGATACTTTTAACAATTTCAAAAACTCCGACCATTACCCGATTATAGCACGTTTGAAAGTAGGGGAATGATTTCGCATAACAAAACCCGGAATATTCGCTAATTGCCAAATTACCTCATTTTCAAATTTTTATAATCTGTCTTTTCAGATAATCTACGCTGTGCAAACCTTCGTTAAAAAGCAAATCCAATGTGCTCAAATTATTGATAAAACCGTGTTTGTCTTCAAAAACCTGTGTATAAGATTCAAACTCATTTTGCTCTTTTTTGCCGTCCGCCAAATAACGCAAATCGGTTACATCGTCGGTAACAATTTTGTGGTATTCGTTTGATTGGGAAAACGGCAATTCGATTTGCAAACAATCGCACAAAATTTCGTGTATTTGCAAATTCAAATCCATCATAAAACGATGTTTTTTCTCAAAAATCGGCTGTCTGAATTCATCTTCAAAAAACTCAAAATAGGGCGAAGAGCGATAAGCGGCTTCTAACGATTTGAAATGTTGTTTTTGCCAATCTGCGTGTGTGTCCAGCTCAATATCTTTGAATTTTTGGTGTGTGCCTTTGGTATGCTTGACCGGAATATTCAATAATTGTTTACCATTCGGACTGTAAATATACATGCGGTTGCGATTGGTTTGTTTCTGAAAATTATCTTCCATTTCAAAACAAATTTCATCAGCCTGAATCATGGCTGCAAAATGACTTACAGACGGAAAATAAGTAGGATGAATAAGTATTTTCATAGAGAATAAAGTTAAATAATCAGACCTCACAAGTTTAAAATTTTGCGAGGTCTTGATGTGATATTAAACAAATCGAGTCAAAAACGACTATATTTTATAAGCTGATTTTTTCTTTTTTCTTCGTTGAATAATGCCATAAACAGCCCAACCTGCCAAAAGCAAAACTACAACAAACAGATAAGAACGAGGTTTGCCGCTGCCGTGTACAGTCGTAAACATTCTGTCCCAACGGATTTTGTCAAACGCTTTGCTCCAAGGAATATTTTGGTCTAAACTCATCCAAATTAATACCGGTTTTCCAACAATATGATCTTCCGGAACAAAGCCCCAATAACGACTGTCTTCCGAGTTATGACGGTTGTCTCCCATCATATAATAATAATTTTGCTGAATGGTATATTGCGTAGCAACTTTCCCATTGATATAGATTTGATTATCTTTCACTTCAAGCGTGTTGTGCTCATATTCACGAATTATTCGTTCGTAAAAAGGTAAATTTTCCATTGTCAAATCAACTACTTCGCCTTGTGCCGGAATATGAATTGGACCAAGATTGTCGCCAGACCAATTTAATTGATTGTGAGGGAAAATAGCTAACTTTTCGGTAGAAACTATATTTCCATTAGGAAGTCTTTTAGCTTTGTATTCTGGAACTTCCATAACCCTTTTTTCAACACTAATAACAGATGTTAGCGATTTGATTATATCACGGGCTTCGTCCGTTAAAGTCATAACGATTCTTGTTGGATTATTTTGGTCAGGAACGCCATATTCGGTAATGTGATATTTTTTGATGATTTCAACCAATTCATTGTTGTTTCCGTTGGTGTTTACATCATAGGTATATTGCACTTTTGCTCTGTCGCCCAATTCCAATACTTTATCATCGATATATACAATGCCGTCTTTGATAGACAAATCGTCGCCGGGTAAACCAACCAATCTTTTCACATAATTAGATTTTTTATCTACCGGTTTGTCAAAATGCAAAGGTCCGTTATAACCAAAATAAGGTACGGTATCTGCAGGCCAGTTGAACACCACAATATCGTTGTGGTCTGGTTTTTCAAATCCAGGAAATCTAAACGATGGCAGTTGCGGAAAATTGGTGTATGATTTTACACCTGCAAACGGAATCGTATCGTGAACCATTGGCAAAGCTACTGCAGTTTTTGGAGTTCTGGCTCCGTAATGCATTTTACTTACAAATAACCAGTCGCCAACCAACAATGTTTTTTCAAGTGATGAAGTCGGTATCGTGAATGGTTGTATAAAATAAGAATGAATGATGGTTGCCACCACAATGGCAAATAGAATAGAGCTCACCGTTTCGCCCGATTCGGTTTTTGGTTTGGTGCTTCTATCGGCAATATGCGTTACATCTTGTGTGTAGTTGATATAATAAATATAAAAACCTAAGGTAATCACACCCAAAATCGTATCAACAGGTTTGTTTTTGCCAAAGCTTCGCAAGATTTCTACCCATACAACCGGAAACATAATCAAATTCACGATAGGAACAAAAAGCAGAATAACCCACCAAGCTGGGCGGTTGATGATTTTCATCAAAATCACGGCGTTGTAAATCGGCACGGCAGCTTCCCAAGCT
>DATGOD010000108.1:0-4361 GCA_035306305.1 Flavobacterium sp. | reverse complement strand
GATAGCTTCTGGAAATTCATTATTATACTTATGGATTTTAGCCATCGAATGTAGCATTTTTACATTCTTTTCGTCCAATCTTTTGATTTCCAATAACGTTGCCCAAGCATTTCGGATGCTTTTTTCTGCAAAATAAGCATCTGCCAACATGATTCTGGCATCGATGCTATTAGGCTGAATTCCCAGTGCTCTTTTAGAAAACTCTATCGCTTTGGCAGTATCTGGTTTATCTGACTCGATATAGTTTTTAGCTATTAATAAAAGAAACTCAATATCGTCCGATTTTGTGTTGTACAAAGCCGCGTTGAATTTGGAATTCGCTTCTTTGTCTTTACCTTCGTCTAATGCAATACGTCCAACGGCAATGTTGTTGATATCTACATCCTTAATAGCCAATAAACCTTTTTTTAGGTAAATCATTGCCGAATCCGGAAAACCTTGTTCGATATGAATGACACCTATATTATAGTAATATTCACCTTCTTTGGGTTTGGGCTCTTTTCGCATCAATTTATATAATGCTTCTTTGGCGGTATCGTATTTTTTAAATTTAATATCATATTCTACTTGGGCAAGATCTTGTGACCAAGCAAATGACGCTGTCAAAGCCGAAAGCAATAATGTGCAGGTAATTTTTTTCATCTGTATTTGAATACTTTTATATGTTAATAGCTTAATTCTCTTTTATATTTATGTGTCTTGTCGGAATTTTGACGGGTAAAAGTCCGGATTTCAAAACTATTCGCTGACCTTTATCTCCGGCAGCGAATGATGCAAAACCTGTTCCTAAACCGCTTTTTCCTTGTAAATCTATAATGTATATTTCTCTAACCAAAGGATATGTTCCGTCGGCAATAGTAGATTGATTGGCTTTGAAATAATCGCCTTCGGTAGTATTATAAACGGCAAGTGAGCGAACTTCTTTCATCAGTTCTGTGATAGAATCATTGGGTTGTACCAACCAATTTAACCCCACAACACCAATCAAATTTTGGTGACGAGTCAGCAATTCCAGCACCTTTTCTGCACTATTTCGAAAATACACTTGCTCTGGGATTTCTTTGATATCAGCATCGTGCATTAATTGATTAAACAAGGTGGAGTTGGCGTCTTCAAATACTAATTGGTATTTAGCCTCTTCCGGATTTTTGAGATAACCCAATATGTCTTCATATTTTACCAAGCTATCTTGAAAGCTTTTATTGGTAATAAAAACGATAGCATCTTTGGCAAATGCGGTTTGTTTTGGACTCACTCTGTCTTTGAAAAAACTCACTTCTTTAGCGGTCAGTTTTCTTGGCATGATTGCTAATCGAATACTATCCTGAGCCAACAAATTTATAATTTTGTTTTCGGAAGAAGCTACGGCGTTTAGTTTTGCTTTGGGATATTCCGACTCAAAAACCATCGCAACATCTTCAAATATAGGCACTACAGATTCTTCAACATACACGTTTACTTCTCCGCTAGAGTAAGTTTCTTCTACTTCGATGGTGTCTGTATTTTGGGTGGTTTTGTTGTTACAACTTCCCAAAAATGCTGCTATCAAAGCTATGTTTATTGAAAGATATAATTTTCGCATCTGTGCCTGAAATAAAATAGTTTGGCTAAAATTAAAATTTATATTATAAATAACAAAATTATTAGCTTAAAATCTCAATTTAATTAATGAGCAAAAGTATTTTTTGTTGCCCTGATTGCTTATCTGATTTCCAATAACACCACGTTTTCGACGTGATGTGTTTGCGGAAACATATCAACAGGTCTAACCCGAACCACTCGATATTTTTCGTCCATCAACGCCAAATCTCTTGCTTGAGTTGCCGAATTACAACTCACATAAACTACACGTTGCGGCGCGATTTTCAAAATTTGAGCTACCACATCTTTGTGCATGCCATCGCGAGGTGGGTCGGTGATAATCACATCGGGCTGACCGTGTGTTTGAATAAATTCGTCGTTAAAAACGTTTTTCATATCTCCGACGAAAAATTCACAATTGGTGATTTCGTTGCGTTCTGCATTGATTTTTGCATCGGCAATTGCCTCTGGAACTGCTTCTACACCAATTACTTTTTTGGCTTTTTTTGATACAAACTGTGCAATCGTTCCGGTTCCGGTATATAAATCATACACGATTTCGTTGCCTGTTAATCCAGCAAAATCTCGGGTAATGGAATACAATTGATAAGCTTGTTCAGAATTGGTTTGGTAGAAAGATTTGGCATTGATGCTGAACTGCAAACCTTCCATTTCTTCCAAAATATAATCCCGTCCGTGATAACAAATGACTTCTTGGTCGTAAATGGTATCATTCAGTTTTTCGTTAATCACATATTGCAAAGAGGTAATTTCTGGGAAAGTTTGCACGAGATAATCCAACAGTTGTTTTCGGTTTGCAGCATCTTCATGGAAAAATTGCAACAACACCATGATTTCACCTGTCGAGGCAGTGCGAATCATCAATGTTCGCAACCATCCAGTGTGGTCTTTCGGATTGAAAAACGGCATTTGATTTTCGTTAGCAAAAGCTCTGACGCTGTTTCGAATCGCATTGGACGGGTCTTGTTGTAGCCAACATTTGTTGATGTCGAGAATCTTGTCCCACATACGAGGAATATGAAATCCTAAAGCGTTTTCTCTTTCGATTTCTTCGCCCGATTGAATTTCTTCCGGCGTGAGCCATCTCGACGCACTAAAAGCAAACTCCATTTTATTGCGATAAAAAAACGTTTTTTCTGAGCCTAAAATCGGTTCAAACTCAGGTAAATCAATTTTTCCGATGCGTTTGAGGTGGTTATATACTTCGTTTTGTTTGTAAAACAATTGCTGTTCGTATTGCATATTTTGCCATTTGCATCCGCCGCAGTAGCCAAAATGTTCGCAAACAGGTTCGGTGCGGTGTTTGGAATACTCCTTAATATTAATGGCACGAGCTTCGTAAAAAGCTTTTTTCTTTTTGGTGGTTTGCACATCTACCACATCACCCGGAACCACATTGGGGATGAGTACAATCTTTCCGTCTGGCGCTTTGGCAACGGAAACGCCTTTGGCTCCGGCGTCTATCACTTCGAGGTTTTCAAAAAAAACCGGCTGTCGTCTGTTCTTTCTTGTCATATTGCAAAAATAAAAATTGTTTGCATGTAAACGACAACTGCTTGAAAAAGAATTTTGACTATCGGATTTGAAAACACTGTTTTTGTTTCTCATCAAAAAACCTCGCTTAAAAAGACTTAAACGAGGTCAGTTTTTATGATTTTTTCATAGAAATGGGAGTTGTGCAACGGTTAGCCTTGTTATAGCCAGTTTTCTTATCGTTCTATAGTCTTGGTCTGATATGTTCCGTCTTCATTAAAACTCATAAATCGAATGGTAAATCTGTCACTTCAACTCCTATGTCAAATGGATTTTTATCTGTATAGCCACAGTCATTGAAGTCAAAAGGGTTGTCTTCATACTCATAAGGAACTTCATTAAACTTACTTCCCATAATTCCCCAAGCGTGCTTTGGAAGTTCTATCCAATTTTCTTTTTCTCTGTCAGGAGTGATGTAATCCGAAACTTTGAGAGTGTACTTGTCTAGTTTGCAAAGTTGTCCGTTACTGAGTTCTTTAAGTCTATAAAACTCCTTCGCAAATTTTTAAATGTCTTCTTTTGTTCCACGAAAACGAACTTTGTCGTCCATGTGAATTATCTCAATACTAGTCGGAACTTTTATTTCAAGGTCGAATTTTTGTTTGTCTAATAGTGTCATTTTATAATACCTTATAACGTTTTTCGGCTTAATGTTACACAGGAAAGAGTCCTCTAAACCGAATGTAACAAAACCATATTTCTGCTACTAAATTAAATAAAAAAGTGAAAGAAAATCGATTTGTGTGGAGAATAAATTAACCTCAACCGTTAAACATTTTGTGTCGTTTAATCTCTTTGTTCTGTCTGAGTTTTAGTGCGTGATAAAATGTAGGGACATCATTTGTCCATTTTTTCAAAGTCAGAATTATGGCAATTATTTCAAGCCTTGTTGCTAAACCAACCCAAAAGCAAATGTTAAACAAAACCGATGATTGACATTGCAAAATGATTTGAATAAGCGTTGCAAACAGCGTTAAAGTCCAGATTTTTGCACCGATTGAATGCGTAGCGATTTCCTTTCTGAATTTTATAAAACAGATGAGATAGGTCAAAGCTTCTGCACCAATTAGAATGGTCAGTTTGAGTATATTCTCTTTAAAGAAATCCGGACATTGAATATAAGTTGCAATGGCGACCGAAATAAAAAATAACTGATCAATCGTTGAGTCTAACCGTCGGAGTTTTGGCGTCGAAATATTTAACTGCCTTGCAATGATTCCGTCAAA